>JAEXTE010000208.1 GCA_023453655.1 Pseudomonadota bacterium | reverse complement strand
GCCCAGGCGATCAGGGCGAGCGCGGCGGCCGCCAGCGCGAGCAGCGGTGCCAGCGCACGCACGAGCAGGCCGTCCACCGCATCGACATCGCCCAGCAGACGCGCCAGCACGTCGCCGCCGCGCAGGCCGGCCAGCTGCGCCGGGGACAGCGCCAGCAGGCGCGCGAACAGCGCCACGCGCAGGTCGCGGGCGATGCGCAGGGTGGCCGCGTGGCCGACGATCTTCTCGCCGTATCGGCAGACGATGCGTGCTACGGTCAGCGCACGGATGCCGGCCGACGGCAGGAACAGGTTGTAACCGCCGAGCACGCCGAAGCTCAGCGCGGCGCCGGTGAGGAAGGCGCCGGAGACACCCAGCAGGCCGATGCCGGCCAGCATCGTCGCCAGCAGCAGGGCCGCCGTCGCCAGCGCAGCCGGCGCGTGGCGGGCCAGCGTGTCGCGGACGATGGCGCTCATCGCGGGCCCTCCGCTTGCTTGCCCGACATCCGCCCGTCCGGCAGGTGCAGGACGCGCCCGGCCCAGGCCATCACCGCCGGGCTGTGGGTGGCGACCACCACCAGCCGGCCGCGCGTGGCCTGCGCGAGCGCGTCCAGCAGGCGCGCCTCGGTCGCCGGATCGAGGAAGGCGGTAGGTTCGTCCAGGAGCAGGACGTCCGGGTCGCGCAGCAGTGCCCGGGCCAGCGCCACCCGCCGCGCTTCGCCGCCCGACAGGCCGACGCCGCGCTCCCCGACCAGGGTCTCCAGCCCCTGCGGCAGGCACGCGGCGAAGTCCATCACCTGCGCGGCTTCCGCCGCGGCACGCACGGCGGCGTCGCTGGCATCGGGATCGCCCAGCCGGATGTTGGCCGCGAGCGTGCCGCGGAAGATCCACGGTCGCTGCGGGGCCAGGGCGATGCGGGCGCCTTGCGGCAGCGACAGGTCGCCATGCGCCGGGCGCACCCATCCGGCCAGTGCCTCGAGCAGGCTGCTCTTGCCCGCGCCGCTGGCGCCCACCAGGGCCAGTCGCCCGCCCGGTACGATGGCGAAAGACAGGTCCTCGAAGACCGGACGCGACGCCCCTGGATGCCGCAGGGCCAGCGCCTCGGCAACGAGGCTTCCCGGACGTGCCGGCACTGGGGCAGGCGGCGCCGAAACAGTCCCGGCGACGGCGTCGTCGGGGGCCAGCGCCTCCTCGATCAGGCCGGCCGCCGCCAGCGCATTCGCGCGGTCGTGGTAGTGCGCGGCCAGCCGCCGCAGCGGGCCGAAGTAGTCCGGGGCCAGCAGCAGGCAGAACAGGCCGGTCCACAGCAGGCCTGCGGGCAGCGGCGGGCCGATCTCGACCAGGCCGAGATAGCGGAAGCCGAAGTACATCGCCACCAGGGCCACGCTGACCGAGGCGAAGAACTCGAGCACGGCCGAGGACAGGAAGGCGATGCGCAGCACGTGCATGCTGCGGTCGCGCACCTCGTCGGCCGCCGCGGCGGCACGGGCCAGTTCGGCCTCGCCGCTGCCGTGCACGCGCACCAGGTCCAGGCCGCGCAGGCGGTCGCCGAAATGCGCGCTGGCCCGCGCCAGCGCCAGCAACTGGCCGCGCCCCGCCGCCTCCGCACCCCAGCCCACCAGCATCTGGAACAGCGGCACCAGCGGTGCGGCCAGCAGCAGGAGCAGGCCCGCCAGCCAGTCGGCGGCGAACACCGCGGCCAGCAATGCCAGCGGCACCAGCGCCACTTCCGCGCGCGCCGGCAGATAACCGGCGTAGTAGCCGTCGAGCGCCTCGACCTGGGTCGTCGACAGTTCCACCAGCGCGCCCTTGCGCCGCCCGCGCAGCCACAGCGGACCTTGCGCCAGCGCCCGCGCAGCGTGTCCGCCGCGCAGCGGCAGCTTCCCCGCTTCGGCGACTTCCGCCGCGCGGCGGGCGGCAAGCCGCAGCAGCGCGGCCCTGCCCAGCATCGCTGCCAGCAGCAGGACGAAGACCCAGGCGATGTCCATCGGCGGCAGGCGTTCCACCAGCACCGCCTGCGCGATCGTCGCAACGGACCAGGCCTGGGGCAGCAGCAGCCAGCCCGCCACGACGGTGCAGCCCAGGGCCACGCGATGCGTCGAGCGCAGCGGGGCCAGCCGTGCGTCCAGCCAGGCCAGGCGTCGGCTGCGCGCCTGCGGCGCGTGTCCTTCGGGAAGAGCGCTCATCGCGTCCTGTGGGTCGACCCGAGCGCAGTATGGACGCCGCGGCATCCACGCCATGCGATGCCGGTGCGCAACGCGGATCGCAGGACCCGGAAACGGAAAAGGCCACCGCTTCCGGTGGCCTTTCCGCTTGAATCGATGGTCGGGGAGACAGGATTTGAACCTGCGACTTCTACGTCCCGAACGTAGCGCTCTACCAGGCTGAGCTACACCCCGACAGGTGAGCCGCATATTCTAGTGATCCCGGTGGCCGGCAGGCAAGGGGTCTGTGGCATCCGATGCAACCGGAGCCGGGCGGCACGGCCGCGCGGTATCGCGAGGGCGATGTGCCCGGCCCGTCGCGAAGCCTCGTGCGCGATACGCCCGCGTCGTCCGCAGCGCGCGTTGACGGCCGCTTGCGCCTGCTGCGGCATCATGCGCGCGATCGTTCGACAGGAGCAGGCCCTGGATACGGCGCTGGCCACCCCGCCCCACTGGACCCGGCTGCCGCGCAGCTTCTACCGGCGCCATCCGGCCGAGGTCGCACCCGATCTGTTGAACAAGATCCTGCTGCGCGACGACGGCCGCGCCGCGCGCATCGTCGAGGTCGAGGCATACGCGGGCAGCGAGGATCCGGCTGCGCATTCGTTCCGCGGCATGACCGCGCGCAACGCCACCATGTTCGGCGAGGCGGGACACCTGTATGTCTACTTCACCTACGGCATGCACTGGGGCAGCAACGCCGTCTGCGGCGAGGTCGGCGACGGCCTGGGCGTGCTGCTGCGCGCGGCGGAGCCGATGCTTGGCGTCGATCAGATGCGCCGGCTGCGCCCCGCCGCGCGCCGCGACCGGGACCTGGCCAGCGGCCCGGGCAAGCTCTCGCAGGCCTTCGGCATCACCCGCGAACTCGACGGCGCCGACCTGGTGACCGGGGCGGGCGGCATCGCCATCGTCAGCGACGGCACGCTGCCACCGGACGACCCGGTGGTGGGTCCGCGGATCGGCATCAGCCGGGCGGTCGACTATCCCTGGCGCTGGCACGTGCCGGGCAGCCTGCACGTCTCCGTGCGGGGCGCCGTGCGTAAGCGCTGAGCGGCGCAGGCCTGCGGCCTGCCCGCAGCCATCGGGATCGTGTTGCAGCCGGCTTCCACGGCCCGCCCGGCGCCCGGCTGGGCCATGCGGGACGGAGCACGCCCTTTCGAGGCCGCTGCGCCGCTCAATCCCCACCTTCGCCGAACAAGCCACCCTGCGCCGGCGGATACACCAGCAGGTTCCCTTGCGGCCGCGCGTCCGGATGCAGCACATGCGGCTGGCGCTGTCCCGGCCCGAGGATATGCATCACCGGGTGGCCGCGGTGGACGAGCACGTCGCTGACCAGGCGCCGATGGCAGCGCCACCACACCGCCTCGGCGCACATCAGCGCGGTCGGCCGGCCGGCGGCGCTCTCCAGCACCCGCGCCAGCCCGTCCGCGAATTCGGCACTGGGCAGGTGGTCGGCGTAGCCTCGGAAGGCGGCGTTGCGCCAGGCGCCGTTCGGCGAGCCGGGCCGCGCCTTGCGCCGCCCGCCCAGCTGCGGGATCCAGAGATAGTCGAAGCCGGCGGCCGGCAGCGCCTCGGCCATCGCTTCGCTGGCGAACCATGGATAACGGCGCGAGCCCGGATAGCGCCGCACGTCGGCGATCGCCCCGATACCGGATTCGGCCAACAGCGCGAGGAACTCCTCCCAGGTCCGCGTCGAGTGGCCGATGGTCCAGACCGTCGCCGGCGGCATCGCGCCGGGCCGGCCAGGTCGCTCGGAGTCGTGCGCATCCATGCCCGCATTACAGCGCCCCGGCCGTTGTCGCGGCGTGGTGCCGGCGCCCCTAGCCCAGCCGGTCGAGCACCTCGACCAGTTCCGGCGCCAGCGGCGCATTGAGCACATAGGGCACCCGGCCGCCGTCGAGGGCGAACTCCAGCGAGGCGGCATGCAGGAACAGCCTGCGCAGGCCGAGCTGGTCGCGCAGGCGGCGGTTGACCTCCGGCTCGCCGTACTTGTCGTCGCCGGCCACCGGGTGGCCGATGTGCTGGGCGTGCACGCGGATCTGGTGGGTGCGCCCGGTTTCGATGCGCACCTCGCAATAGGAATGCCCGCCGCGGCGTTCCAGCACCCGGTAGTGGCTCAGCGAGGGCTTGCCGTCGGGATTGACCTGGACGTGGCGCTCGCCGCCCTGGCGCAAGCCCACGTGCAGCGGGGCGTCCACGCTCATCACCCCGTCGGGCATGCGCCCGACCAGCAAGGCCAGGTATCGCTTTCCGATGCCCTTGGCCTGGATCGCCGGGTCCTCGCGCAGCAGGGCCTGCAGCTCGCGCAGGGCCGAGCGCTTCTTCGCGATCACCATCAGCCCGGAGGTGTCGCGGTCGAGCCGGTGCACCAGCTCCAGCTCCTGGCCGGGCCGCAGGGCGCGCAGGGTCTCGATCACGCCGAAGTTCACCCCGCTGCCGCCGTGGCTGGCCACGCCGGAGGGCTTGCTGATCGCCAGCAGGCGGGCGTCCTCGAACACGATGCTGGCCGCCATGGCCTCCAGCAATCCCTTGGCCGGGGCGCCTTTGTCTCCCGGCTCGGCGAGACGGACCGG
>JAEXTE010000046.1 GCA_023453655.1 Pseudomonadota bacterium | reverse complement strand
CAAGGGCTGCTGGATGATGCTCGAGGACGACGGCAAGGCCGCGCGGGTGATGTTCGGCGACCACGACTTCGCCATTCCCGGCGACACGACCGGCAGCGCCGTGGTGCACGGCGTGCTGACCCGCAAGCAGCTGACGCCCGCGCAGGTCGAACATCTGGCCTCCGACAGCGCCAGTGGCGTCGCCGCGCCGGTGGAGTACCGCATCACCGCCGACGGCATCGAGGTCGCGTCCTGAGCGTGGACATCGGGGCCGGACATCTGCTGCAGGCGCTGGCGCCCGCGGCGCCGATGGCCGTGGAACAGGCCGTGGTCGCGGCAACCGCGCCCCAGGCGCCCGTGGGATGGGGGCCTTCGCATTGGGATGCGCTGGGCAACGTGCTGCTCGGCGTGGGTGCGGTGGTCGGCGGCGTCTTCGGCCTGCACACCTACCGCAAATCCACGCGCACCCGCGAGGCCGAGTGGCTGGACCGCCTGTTCGAGCGCTTCTACCTCAATCCCGTGTTTTCTCCGGTGCTGTTGTCTTTCGAGTACGACTTCGCCGCGGGGACCGATCGCCTCGTCGACCGGGTGCTGACGGTCGGCACGCCGGTACTCGACAAGGACGAGATCGACCGCATCCGCAACGTGGATGTGGTGCTGAACTTCCTCGAGCACCTGCTCTACCTGGAGAGCGACAAGCACCTGCTGGCGCAGGACCGTGACGCCATGTTCGGCTACTGGCTCGGCCTGCTGTCGCAGCCGCGTTATGCGTCGTTGCGCCAGTACGCGCTGCAGTTCGGCTACGAACACGTGGCTGCGTACTGCAGTGCGCGCAAGGTCGAGCACGTGCTGATGTACGGCAGCCTGATGCGCGGGCACGAGGCCCATGCCCGGTTCGGGCTGGACGAGGCCCTCGAGTTTGTCGGCGAGGCGCGGATCCCCGGCAGCGTGTACCGGGTGGCGGACTATCCGGGCTTCAAGTTCGGCGAGGGCGAGGCGCACTGCGAGCTGTTCCGGATCCGGGATCCGTCCGTGCTGGCGAAACTGGACGAATACGAGGAATACTTCCCGCAGGACATGGCGCGCTCGGAGTACGCGCGCCGGGTCGTCCATGCGGCGGATGCCGGCGTCGATGCGTGGATCTACGAATACCTGCCGGCGGTGGAAGGCAGGTCGCGCGTCGCGGGGCGCTGGAGCACGGCGGCCGGCTGAGGCCGTCCCGCCCGCAGGCCGCGATGGACGCCAGGGCTCCAGTGCAGCTGCGGCGCGGCGCGGGCCCGGGGAGGATGCCGCGCTGGCCCTGCGCACTGCTCGCGCTGTCGCTGCTGGCCGGCACCGTGCAGGCGCGCACGGTCTACCGCTGCGTGCGCGACGGCACGGTCAGCCTCGCCACGGCGCCGGAGCCGGGTTCGAAGTGCGAGGCGCGGGAGGTCGACGACAACGCGGTGCAGACGCCCAACCTGTGGGGCGCGATGGGCGTGTTCAGCGGCACGCTGTACGAGCGCGAGCAGGACGGCAGGCTCGTCTACAGCACGCGCAAGCTGCCGGGTTCGCGGGTGTACCTGCGCTTCACCGCGGTCACGCCGCCTGGCGAGCCGGCGCATGCGGGCCTCGGCGCGGTGGGCCAGCCGCAGCTCAAGCCGTTCGCCGGCGAATTCCGCGCCGCCGCGAAGGCGGCCGGCCTGGAAGATGCCTGGCTGCGCGCGATCGCCCATGCCGAAAGCGGCTTCGACAGCCGGGCGGTGTCGGACAAGGGGGCGCAGGGGGTGATGCAGCTGATGCCGGAAGTCGCCGCCGAGCAGGGCGTCAGCGATCCTTTCGATCCTGCGCAGTCGATCCGCGCGGGCGCACGCCACCTGCGTGCGCTGCTGCGCCGCTACCGCGGCGACCGCGTGCTCGCGCTGGCCGCCTACAACGCCGGCATCGGCGCCGTGCAGCGCCATGGCGGCGTGCCGCCCTATCCGGAAACCCAGGCCTACATCGCCAAGGTGCAGGCCCTGCACGCGCGCTACCGCGAGGCCATGGGCATCCGCGCCGAGCGTCCGGCGCGCTGACGCCGGGCAAGGAGAAGGGGCGCGGTGCGCCCCTTCTCCGTCCGTTGCAGGTGGTGGCTCAGCCCTTGGGCGACAGACGCAGCAGCCGACCGTCCTTGCCGTCCTCGATCACCCACAGCGCGCCGTCCGGTCCCTGGCGCACGCCGCGGATGCGCGCGCCCATGCCGAAGCGCTCGGCTTCGCGCGCGCTGTCGCCGTCGAACTCGATGCGCACCAGCGACTGCGAGGACAGGCCGCCGGCGAAGGCATTGCCCTGCCACTGCGGGAACAGATCGCCCGAATAGAACACCAGGCTGGACGGCGAGATCACCGGCGTCCAGGTGATGGCCGGCGCCTTGAACTCCGGACGCGTGTCGTGGTCGGGGATCGGGCGGCCGTCGTAGTGGTCGCCGTTCGAGACCACCGGATAGCCGTAGTTGGCGCCGCGCTCGACGCGGTTGAGTTCGTCGCCGCCCTTCGGTCCCATCTCGATGTCCCAGGGCTGGCCACTGCCGTCGAAGGCCAGGCCCAGCGGATTGCGGTGACCCAGCGACCAGACCTGCGCGGCGACCTCGCCCTGGCCTGCGAAGGGATTGTCGGACGGCACGCTGCCGTCCTCGTTGAGGCGCAGCACCTTGCCGAGGTTGGACTGCATGTCCTGCGCCGGGTCGAACTTCTGCCGCTCGCCCGAGGAGATCCACAGCTTGCCGTCGTGGAAGGCGATGCGGTGCGCGTAGTGGCCACGGCCGGACACCTTGGGTACCTGGCGCCAGATCACCTGCAGGTCCTCGAGCCGGCCGCCGCCGGACTCGTCCAGCACCAGGCGCGCACGCGCGACAGCGCCGCCCGCGGTGTCGCCGTCGCCGGCTTCGGCGAAGCTCACGTAGACCAGGCCGTTGTCGGCGAACTGCGGATGCGGCACCACGTCGCCGAAGCCGCCCTGGCCGCCATACACCACCTCCGGCACGCCGGTGACGTCGCCGGCGCGACCGGTCGCCACGTCCACCAGCTTCAGCGCGCCGGGGCGCTCGCTCACCAGCAGCCGGCCGTCGGGCAGGAAGGACAGCGCCCAGGGTTCGTTGAAGCTGGCGATGGTCTCGGCCGAGAACGGGCCGATCTCGCGCACTTCGCGCTCGGCGGCGTCCGCCACCGGCGCAGCCGCCTCGAGGTCGCCGGACTGTGCTGCCGGGGCCGCGCCGTTGCCATCGCCGCAGGCGGCGAGCGCGAGCGACAGCAGGGTGATCGTCAGTGCGGATCGGTGCATCGGAAGGCTCCTGGCCTGATCTGGGTCGCCGTGGATGATAGCGCCCGCACCGCGCGCGCCGGCACTCCAAGGGCATCAGGACCTTCGTTGCACCGCTTCGGGGCGGCATGTGAATGCATGCCTGCGCACGAGCCGTGCAGCTGAACGCACGCGCGGCGCGGAACGACCTCTTAACTCCGTCCATGCACGGATCTTCATGGGCGCGGGCAAGGTGGGCCCCGTGCGGAAGCGGTCGTCATGGACGTGCAGCGCCGCGCCACGATTCCCCCACGGAGACAGCGAATGAAGAATGCACGCAAGCCCTTGTCCGCCCTGATCGCGTTTGGCGCCGCCCTGGCCATTCCCGCCGCGTTCGCGCAGGACCCGACCACGCAGACGCCGCCGACCGATCCGACCACCACGACTGCGCCGACGCCGACCACCCCGACGCCCACGGCGCCGACCGCCGAGCAGAAGCCGCTGACCTGGGCCGACCTCGACGTCGACGGCAACGGCACCCTCAGCCAGACCGAGGCCGCGACCCTGCCCGCCCTGTCGCAGGTGTTCAGCCAGGCCGATGCCGACGGCAACGGCGAGCTGACGCCGGACGAGTACAAGACCTTCGCCGCCGCCAACAGCGGCCCGCAGCCGGCTTCGGGCGGCAACGACTGACGCGCCGCGGCATCCACGTTCCAACGCCCCGCATGGGCGACTTCATCGGCGGCCTCCGGGCCGCCGATGTCTTTGGGGGGCATATACTCGGCGCATGGCCGTGATCGAGATGGTCGGCTTCGACGCCGACGACACCCTGTGGCGCAGCGAGGACTACTTCCACGCCGCGCAGCAGGAGTACGAGCGCATTGTCGGTCGCACGGTGGACCTGGGCGACCGCGGCGTGCGCGACCGGCTTTACGCGGTGGAGAAGGGCAACATCGCGGTGTTCGGCTACGGCGTGAAGGGCATGGCGCTGTCCATGGTCGAGGCCGCGGTCGAGATCACCGACGGACGCATTCCCGCGCGCGACCTGCACCGTATCGTGCAGATCGCCAAGGACATGCTGCGCCATCCGGTGGAACTGCTGCCGGGCGTGCGCGAGGCGGTCGAGGCGATCGCGGCCGAGCATCCGGTGGTGCTGATCACCAAGGGCGACCTGTTCCACCAGGAAGCCAAGGTGCGCGACAGCGGGCTGTCCTCGCTGTTCCGCCGCATCGAGATCGTCAGCGAGAAGGACCAGGCCACCTACCTGCGCCTGTTCGAGGAATTCGGCATCCCCGCCGACCGCTTCGCGATGGTCGGCAATTCGCTGCGCTCGGACATCGTGCCCGTGCTGCGCCTCGGCGGCTGGGGCCTGCACGTGCCTTACCACCTGACCTGGGCCCACGAGGCCGAGGCCGAGGACGTTGCCGGCCATCCGCGCCTGCGCCAGGTGGACACGGCCGCCGCGCTTCCGCAGGCCTTGCGCGAGGTGGTGGCGTCCGCGGCCCCGGCCGCACTGGCGGGCTGAATGCGCCGGGCGCGCGATACCGGGCTGGCGGTGCTGCTGGGCTGCGCGCTCGCGGCCGGGTTGGCCGCGCAGGAGACCCCGCCCGCGCCCGCGCCGGAAGCCGCCGCGGAGTCCGGCACCGGCAATCCCTGGATCGACGCGCGCCTGCACGACATGGACCGCTATGCGGCGCGCCATCGTGCGGCCTTCGTCGACGAGATCGTGCGTTACCTCGAGGCGCCGCGTGCGCTGGTGGAAGAGGCCCTGGCCGACCCCGGCGTCCGTCCGGGCGACGTCTATTACGCCTGCGCGCTGGCCCGCGCCAGCGGACGCTCCTGCCGCAGCCGGGTCGAGGCCTGGCGTCGCGACGCCAGCGGCGGCTGGCGCGGCGTCGCCGAGCGGCTCGAGCTCGAAAGCGGGTCCACCCTGCATCCGCGGGTACGCGAACTCGTCGCGGCCAGCTACCGGCGCTGGGCGCGTCCGCTCGACGTCCAGGCGCCGCCCCCGCGCTGAGGCCGAAGGCCGCGCTGGGCGTGGCCACGGCCGTCGCATCGAGACCGCTCCGTGCCGCGTGACCGCGGCGTTATCCGCGCGTGGATCCAGGCAGGCGCCATCGTCATGCCGCGCATACCGGCGGCAGCCGAAGCTGCGGGCCTGCCCGTCCGCCAGGATCCCGCCGATGCCCGCCAGTCTCGCCACAGTGGCCGTGCCAGCGCCGCATGCCGCCCCGCGCCTGCCGGTCACGGTCACGCCCTTCATCGACCACGCCCGCGGCCATTCGCAGCACGAACTGGCCAGCCTGCACGCGGCGGCGCATCGCGTGGCCGGCCTGCTGGGCATCGGCGCGCCCGCCGCCGCCGCCGACCCTGCGCGCTACTGGCTGCCGATCCGCACCCTGCTGCGCGAGGAAGCGGACCAGCTGGGAATCGACGACGAGTCCGGGCTGTGGGGCGGCGTGGTCCCGCACGCCTTCGTCGGCACCAAGCTGGTCAGCCATCCCTGCTGGCCGGGCGATACGGGTGCGCCGGAGGCGTGGCGCGATGTGCCTGGCATCGAGGCCTGTACGTTGCCGGGCTGGTCGGCTTTTTCGCGTCCAGCCGCGCAGGCCGCGTGCGAAGCGCTGCTGGCCGACGGGCCGGTCCGGGTCAAGAGTCCCTATGCGCGCGGCGGCAACGACCAGGCGGTCCTCGCCAGCATGCGGCAGGCCTGCGACTGGCTGGACGCGGCCATCGGCCTGGAGCATGGCCTGGTGATCGAACGCGACCTCGCCGAGACCGCCACCTGGGGCGTGGGCAGCGCGCGGATCGGCCGCCACGCCATCGCCTACTACGGTACCCAGCGGACGGTCCGCGACCACGGCGGCAGGCACGTCTACGGAGGCTCGCGCCTGACCGTGTTCCGCGGCAGCCTGGCGCAGCTGGCCGATACCCTGCCGCCTGGTCAAGCGCGGGAGGCGGTGGGCATGGCGATGCGCTACGACCGCGCCGTGCGCGCGGCCTACGCCGTGCTCGCCTCGCGCTGCAACTACGACGT
>JAEXTE010000412.1 GCA_023453655.1 Pseudomonadota bacterium | reverse complement strand
GGATCAGGGGGCGAACCAGCCGATCACCGCATAAGGTCTCCTATCCGTCCGTTTGAGACGAACGGCCCCTTTCCCGCCTGTCCGGCGGGGGAGGGGCCGTCCATTTTTTATTTCAGGGAAGCCGATTTTCCCACCAAGGTGTAACTTGCCGGCAACATCGCTTCGTGCCTACCATCGGCGGCCATAACCGACCAAGACGCGCGAACCAGCGCGCCCAGCAATCCTCCGAGGGAGAAACGCCATGCACGTCGTGAAAGCGACCGACCAGCCGCCGCCGTCGCTTCTGTACGATGACAACCGCGCCCGCCTGGAAAGCTGGCTGGCCATTCAGGCCGGCGCCTCCCGCGTCACGGTGACGGAGGATGGACGGCTCGGCGGCGGAGCGATCTCCCTGAATCTCGCCGTGACCCTGGACATCGACGGCGGGCCGCTGGCCGGGCACCATGCCTGCGTGCTGCGCGCCGAAGGCGGCGGGCGCATCTCCGCCAGCATCGGCAAGCTGCGGGAGTTCGTGGTGCTGCGCGCCGCCTATGCGGCCGGAGTGCTGGCGCCGGAACCGCTCCTCGCCTGCGACGACCCCGCCATCTTGGGCCACGACTTCTACATCATGCGCCGGGCCGAAGGGCTGGGCGCCGGCCATGCGGTGACACGGTCGGAGCCGGCGCAGCCGGAACTGGCGCGCGAGCTTGGCCGGCAACTTGGACTTCTGCACCGGATCACCCCGGATACGGAAGGGCTCGAACGGCTGGGCGAGGCGCCGGGCTGTCCGGCGCAGGAAACGCTGGCGCAATTCCGCGGCTGGTTCGGCGATCTGGGCAGCCGCGACCCGGTGATCGCCTGGGGCCTGCGCTGGATGGAGGTCAACGCGCCGCCGCCGGACGCGGTGGTGCTGTGCCACCGTGACTTCCGCACGGGCAACTATCTGGTCAAGAACGGCACGCTGACCGCGATCCTCGATTGGGAGTTCGCCGGATTCAGCGATCCGATGGAGGATCTGGGCTGGTTCTGCGCCCGCTCCTGGCGCTTCCGGCGGCCGGACCGTGAAGCCGGCGGCATCGCCGACCGGGCGGATTTCTATGCGGGCTATGAGGAAACCTCCGGCCGCCGCGTCGATCCGGCGCGCGTCGCCTATTGGGAGACGGCGGCCTATCTCCGCTGGGCGGCGATCGCTGTGGAGCAGGGGCTGCGCCACAGCTCCGGCGCGCAGCCCTCGCTTGAGTTGGCGTTGACCGGACGGATGCTGCCGGAGATCGAGATGGACATGCTGCGCCATCTCCGCACCATCGGCAGCGTGGCCTCAGAAGCGGTGGAGAAGGTGGCCTGATGCGCGCCAATCCCGACGCCCGCGGCCTGCTGCAGATCGCCGCCTCCACCTTTCGGGCGGACGTGCTTCCCCATGTCGCCCCGGAAGCCCGCTTCGCCGCGCTGATGGTCGCCAACGCGCTGGAGATCGCCGAGCGGGAGTTGAAGGGGCTGGATACCGCCGGCCACTCGATGCTCGGCGCGCTCGCCCTACTCTATGGCGAAGACGCCGACGACGCCCTGTCCGGCGAGGACCTGCGCAAGCGGGTGGAGGCACTGCAGCACCGCCTGTGCATCGAGATCGCCGCCGGCGACTTCGATCATGAGGGCCGGGAGGTGCTGATGGACGCGCTGGAGGCCATCGTCCAGGCGCGGCTGGGAATCTCCAACCCGAAGGCGCTGGGACAATAGTGAGGCGGGGGCCGGGCGGCGCTGCGTTCCGCTCTGCGCGGAGCGCAGTGCCGCTCAGCCTGCGCTCGACAGACGGGGGCGTTGCGGCCATATAATCGGTTCCCGTTCCGTACCCCTCCTCTGATCGGATCGCCGTCCCATGGCAAGCCCCGTCCTGTCCGCCATTCCCGCGAAGCCGCTCGCGAAGCTGGAAGCCGGAAAGCAGTTCGTCATTTCTTCGGATTTCACGCCGTCGGGCGACCAGCCGAACGCGATCGCGGAGTTGACGGCCGGGCTGCGGCAGGGCGAGAAGGATCAGGTGCTGCTGGGCGTCACCGGTTCTGGCAAGACCTTCACCATCGCGCACGTCATCCAGACGGTGCAGCGCCCGACGCTGATCCTGGCGCCGAACAAGACTCTGGCGGCGCAGCTGTATGGCGAGATGAAGTCATTCTTCCCGAACAATGCGGTCGAATACTTCGTCTCCTACTACGATTATTACCAGCCGGAAGCCTACGTCCCGCGCACCGACACCTACATCGAGAAGGAATCCTCGATCAACGAGCAGATCGACCGCATGCGCCACTCGGCGACGCGGGCTCTGCTGGAACGGGATGACGTCATCATCGTGGCGTCGGTGTCCTGCATCTACGGTATCGGTTCGGTCGAAACCTATTCGGAAATGACGGTCGACCTGCGCAAGGGGGAGGTGATCGCCCAGCCCGAGTTGCTGCGCAAGCTGACCGAACTGCAATACAAGCGCAACGACGCCGCATTCGGCCGCGGCCTGTTCCGCGTCCGCGGCGATACCGTGGAACTGTTCCCCGCCCATATGGAAGACCGGGCGTGGCGCATCTCGCTGTTCGGCGACGAGATCGAGGGTATCCATGAGATCGACCCGCTGCCCGGCGAAAAGCGCGCGGCTCTGGAGGCGGTGCGCGTCTATCCGAACAGCCACTATGTGACGCCGAAGCCGACGCTGAACCAGGCGATCAACCAGATCAAGAAGGACCTGAAGGACCGGCTGGAGGAGTTCGCCGCCGAGGGCAAGCTGCTGGAGGCGCAACGGCTGGAACAGCGCACCACCTTCGACATCGAGATGATGGCGGCCACCGGCTCCTGCGCCGGCATCGAGAATTACTCCCGCTATCTGACCGGCCGCGCACCGGGCGAGCCGCCGCCGACCCTCTTCGAGTATCTGCCGGGCGACGCGCTGCTGATCGTCGACGAGAGCCACGTCATGGTGCCGCAGATCGGCGGCATGTACCGCGGCGACCGGATGCGCAAGGAGACGCTGTCCGAATACGGCTTCCGCCTGCCCAGCGCCATGGACAACCGCCCGCTGAAGTTCGAGGAGTGGGAGGGCATGCGCCCGCAGACGGTCTTCGTCTCGGCCACCCCCGGCCCCTGGGAGATGGAGCGCACCGGCGGCGTCTTCGCCGAGCAGGTGGTCCGCCCGACCAGCCTGATCGACCCGGAGGTGATCATCCGGCCCACCGAGACGCAGGTGGACGACCTGATCCACGAGTGTAAGGAGGTGGTGGCGAAGGGCAACCGCGTGCTGGTCACCACGCTCACCAAGAAGATGGCCGAGGCGCTGACCGAATACATGCACGAGGCGGGTCTGCGCGTGCGCTACATCCACTCCGACGTGGAGACGCTGGAGCGCATCGAGATCATCCGCGACCTGCGGCTCGGCGCCTACGACGTGCTGGTCGGCATCAACCTGCTGCGCGAGGGGCTGGACATCCCCGAATGCTCGCTGGTCGCCATTCTGGACGCCGACAAGGAGGGCTATCTGCGCTCCAAGACCTCGCTGATCCAGACCATCGGCCGCGCCGCGCGCAACGTCGAAGGGCGGGCGATTCTCTACGCCGACAAGATCACCGGCAGCATGCAGTACGCCATCGACGAGACGGCACGCCGCCGCGAAAAGCAACGGGCCTACAATCTGGAGCACGGCATCACGCCGGAATCTGTGAAGAAGGCCATCGGCGATATCCTGGAGAGCGTGTACGAGCGCGGCGACCACGTCACCGTGAAGACCGGCCTGAACGCGTCGGAACTGGTCGGCCACAACCTGAAGTCCGTGATGGCCGACATGGAGAAGCGCATGAAGGCCGCCGCCGCCGACCTGGAGTTCGAGGAGGCCGCCCGCCTGCGCGACGAGTTGCGCCGCCTGGAGGCGATGGACCTCGGGCTGGAGCAGCCGGGCAGCATCGGCATCAGCTCCGCCCGCCAGGGCCGCGGCATTCCCGAGGGGGCTCCGAAGAAGCAGGGGCGCCGGGGGCGGCGCTGATCGGGCAGGGCGGAACCGCTTCGGGAATAATATCCCCGGTCCAGACGTTCATCCTGCCAGTACGGCCCGCCCGCCGGGCCGCGATCCCTGGCACAGGAACGCCCATGTCGACGCTCCGCTCGCTGTCCCTTCTGACCTTTGCCGCCCTTCTGCTGTCCGGCTGCTACGTCGCCGCCGGGACTCCCGGCCCTGTCTACGGCTACGGACACCGGTCCTATGGCTACGGCTATTATGAGCGCCCGCAGTACCGCCATTACGGGCCGCCCCCCGTCGTGTACGGCCGCCCCTATTACGGTGGCTATTATGGGGGGCATCGCGGTGGTCACCATGGCGGCCCCCGTCACCATCACCGGCATGGCGGCTGGGGAAAGGGCGGCTGGTGAGCAGCGGCCGGGGCCGGCCCGTCGCCGGCAATCGTCGTTAACAAAGGCTCAATGCTTTGGTCCGATCATGACCTGAATACATTCGCTCCCGCTGATGCACGAATCCGAGGCGCGGGGAGCGACGCAGGGCAGGAAAGGGTCCGGGACCCATGAGCGACCAACTCACCAAGGACGACGTGTCCCGGCTGTTGTCGGACCCGTCGCCGAACAGCCGTTCCGAACTGGCGGTCAAGATCGCCAAGCAGTTTTCCGCAACCACCTTGTCGGACAGCGAGCGCCGGCTCGCCGAGGACATCATCCGCTTCATGGCGCGCGACGCCGTGGTGCGCGTGCGCCAGTCGCTGGCCGAGAACCTCAAGGCCAACCCGGCGCTGCCGCGCGACGTCGCGCTGATGCTGGCGCGCGACGTGGAGGCCGTGGCCATCCCGGTGCTCAACGTCTCCACGGTGCTGACCGACGCCGACCTCGTCGAGCTGGTGCGGACGGGCACGGACGCCAAGCACACCGCCATCGCGCAGCGTCCGGCCCTGTCGGCCAGCGTCGCCGACGCGCTGATCGACACGGCGTCGGAAGGGGCCGTGGCGGTCCTGGTCGCCAACGAGAGCGCGGACCTCGGCGAGCAGACGCTCGGCCGGGTCATCGAGCGCTTCGCCGACAGCGAAACCGTGCAGGAGCCGCTGGTCCAGCGCGCGCGCCTGCCGATCACCATCGCCGAGCGGCTGGTCGCCGTGGTCTCGGAAAAGCTCCAGCAGCATCTGGTGGCCAACCACGACCTTCCGGCCAAGGTCGCCGCCGACCTGATCCTGCAAAGCCGTGAACGCGCCACCGTTGCCCTGTTCTCCGGGGAAAGCGACGAGGGCGCGCTGGAGCGGCTGGTCGCGCAGCTGTCGCGCAGCGGGCGGCTGACCCCGTCGCTGCTGGTGCGGGCGCTGTGCATGGGGGACGTGGCCTTTTTCGAGACGGCCCTGTCGGATATGG
>JAEXTE010000303.1 GCA_023453655.1 Pseudomonadota bacterium | reverse complement strand
CGCGAGCAGGCGCGCATACTCCCCGCGTACTTCGGGCTGCAGCAATGCGTCCTTGCGCCAGCCCTTGGGGTCGTAGATGTCCTCGTCGGTCGGCACCACGTTGAAGTCGCCGACCAGGGCGACCGGGTGCGGCAGGTCCACCAGGGTGGCGGCATGCCGGTACAGCCGGCGCATCCAGGCCAGCTTGTAGTCTAACTTGGGCCCGGGCTGCGGATTGCCGTTGGGCAGGTAGAGGCCGCCGACCACGATGCCGTGGATGGCGGCCTCGAGGTAGCGGCTCTGGGTGTCGCTGCGGTCCCAGGGCAGGCCGCGGCGGCTTTCCACCGGCACCGTGCCGCGCCCCAGCAGCGCGACGCCGTTCCACGAGCGCTGGCCCTGCCAGATCGCGCCATAGCCCGCCTGTTCCAGTTCGGCGGCGGGAAACGCGGCGTCCGTGGCCTTGAGTTCCTGCAGCGCGACGATGTCGGGCCGTGCCTGCTCCAGCCACGCCAGCAGCTGCGGCAGGCGCGCGCCAATGCCGTTGATGTTGAACGTGGCCAGTTTCAGGGTGCGGCTGCGCGCCACCGTGCGCTCCTCGCTGCCGCGGCCCGCCCGCGGGGGAGGCGCGGACGGGCCGGCGGGTGCTTACTTGCGCGCGGTCACGCCGGGGGTTTCGTCGCGCACCAGGAACTGCTGGGTGACCTCGGGCAGGTGCTCCTGCAGCCACTGGGCCATCGCCTCTTCCTGGGCGAGGATCTGCTCGCACGCGCGCTGGGTCTCGACATCGCCGACCGCCTGCGCGGCGGCGATCAGGGTGCGGTAGGACGCGATTTCCATGTGTTCGAACACATAGCTGGCCATCGAGCCCTTCACGATCTCGTCGGACGCCATCATGCCGCCGACGGCCTGGCCCATGGCCATGACCTTGCCCATCGTGTCCTTGATCGTGGACGGCGAGCCGCCCAGGCGGCTGATGCAGCTTTCCAGGAGCTGCTGCTGGCCGAGAGTCTCCTGGATGTGCTGTTCGATGCGGGCCTTGAGTGCGGGATAGTTCTCGATGCGGGCCGCCTGCCCCTTGAGCATCTGTTCGGCCTGCTGCTCCATCGCGTGCGCGTCGCGCAGCCAGTCGAGGAGGTGTTCGCGGGCGTCGGTCATCGGGGGTCTCCTGAACGTGGGAGCCACGATCCTGCCGGCCGCGCGGTGAATATCGCGGCACGATGGCGTCAACGCCTGCGCGAAGCGCTCAGGCGATGCGTTCGGCGCGTCCGTCCACCACCGTGCCCGGTTCCCGGGCGGCGGGACGCAGCGGCGGGATCACCAGCGTGGTGTATTCCTGGTAACGGGCGCGCGGCAGGTCGCGCAGGCGCAGGTGGTCGGCGCGCGGGGCTTCGATCGGAAGCCGCGCGGCCTCGTACAGGATCACCTCGTGCTCGGGCGGATACCAGCGCAGCAGCCGGTCCACCAGGTCCTGCAATCCCCCGGGTTCGGCGTGGAAGCGGGTGCAGGTCAGGTCGCCGGCCAGGGCCACCTGCCACAGCAGCACCAGGCCGGCGTTGTCCGGGATGCGCTCGTACACCATGAACTGCGTGGCCTCCATCGACTGCACGCCGTAACGCCCCGGGTCGATGCCGAGGTCGGCGTAGAGGCAGGCTTCGGCCGAGATGCCCGGTTCCATCCGGGCCGGGAAGCCCTCCGCGCGCGCCTTGCGCACGACCCCGTGGGGCACGTCCGCGAACACGCCCGGGTGCCCGTAGAACACCGCGCAGACGCGCTTGCCGGTGCGCACCTGCTCCATGATCGCGGCGTCCATCTCGCGGTAGGTATCGCGCCGGTCCTTGCCGTCGGCATAGTGCACGCCAAGGTGGATCGCGTCGGGGCGGAAGTCGCGGATCATGCCCAGCGAGAACGGATCGACGAGGCACAGCACCACGTCGGCCTCGCGGATCTCAGACAGGCAGCGCTCGCTGATGTGGCGGCCGAAATCGATGCCGCTTCCCACCACCACCAGGCCGCCGCCGGGGGCGCGCGCCGCGCCGCCCTCGTCCGCGTGCACCACCCGGTCGCGCCCTTCGTGCTTGGCGCGATACAGGGCCTGGTCCGCCTCGTGGACGAGCTGTTCGAGGTCGTCCGCCCGTTCGCCGGCCTGGCACACGCCCGAACTGATGCTGAAGCGCACGGTCTGGCCGAACACGGCGATCGGCTCGATCCGGGCGCGCAGGCGCTGCAGCAGTTCCGCGGCGGAAGCGGCGTCGGCGTCGAGCAGGATCATGAATTCGTCGCCGCCGCTGCGCCCGGCGATGCCGCCGTCGCCTACCTCTTCGCTGATCCAGGTGCCGAGCGCCCGCAGCGCCTCGTCGCCGGCGGCGTGGCCGTGGCGGTCGTTGACGCTCTTGAAGCGGTCGATGTCCAGTACGACGGCGGTGAACGGGCGGCCTTCGGCGCGCGCACGGGCGAACGCCTGCTCGCCGAGCCGCCGCGCGTGCTGGTAGTTGTACAGGCCGGTCAGGCTGTCGTGTTCGGAGCGCCAGCGGTAGCGGCGGCGCTCGCGAAGGGTATGGCGCAGCAGCAGTCCCAGCAGGACGGCGATGACGACCAGCCCGCCCATGCCCGCCGCCAGCATCCACTGCCGCCGCTGCGTGGCGGTGACCTGGAGGGCGGCGAGCTCCTTCTCGGCCTCCAGCAGGGCGATCTGCTGCTCCTTCAGGCGCGTGTCGAACTCGACCTGCAGGTAGGTCAGGCGACGCTCGCGCGCATCGCGTTCGGCGATCGCCGCGGCTTCCGCGCCCGCGCGGAAATGCGCCAGCGCTGCCGCGAGATTGCCGCGCCGCTCGGCCAGGCGCGCGCGCAGTTCCTCGGTTTCGGCGATGGCCAGGTGCGCCTGCTGGCCGCGGTAATAGGCCAGCGTTCCGTCGAGCATGGCGTCGGCGCGGTCCAGGTCCTGGTCGAGTTCGATCAGGCTCTCGGCCATGACCAGGCGCGCGCTCCAGACCCCTGCGGTGAAGCCGGCGCGCTCGAACTCGGCCAGTGCCTGCCGCGACCAGTCCAGCGCCTCGGCGTGGCGACCCTGGCGCGCGGCCATCTTGCCGACGCCATACTTGCCGTTGGCGATGAACACCGGATCGCCGGCCCGCGAACAGGCCTCGATCTGGCGCCGGCGCCAGGTCTCGGCCTCGGCGAAGCGGCCGGCATGGTCCTCGGCCAGGGCGACGTCGCTGAGCGACAGGCACAGGGCGCGGGGGTCGTTGAGCGGCTGCACCACCTCGAGCGCCCGCATGGCCAGGTCGCGGGCCTTGTCGGTCTCGCCCACCAGGGTGTGCAGGTAGCTGGCGGAGCTCAGCATCCCCGCCGATTCGCCGGGCGCCTCGGGCAGGTAGGCCAGCGCCTCGCTCAGCCAGGTGAAGGCCTGCGACCACCGCTCCAGGTTGCCGGCCACGCTGATGGCGGTGTTGTACACCCGCAGACGCAGCTCGACCGGCAGGTCCTGCTGCAGCAGTTGGTCGAGACCGTCCATCGCGCCGGCCTGGTCGCCGGCGAGCGCGCGGTTGCGCAGACGCACGAACTCCAGCCGCTGGCGATGCGCCGGGCTGAACACGGGGGCCTCCGATTCCAGTTGCGCGATCGCCGCTTCCGATTCGCGCCAGTGGGCGGTGACGGCAAGCCGCTCGATGTCGCGGACCCGCGCGTCGAGCGGATCGTCCTGGGCGTAGCCGGGTGCGCAGGCCAGCGCCAGGCCCAGCAATGCGCTGGCGATCAACCGGCCCATGGCGGCACCGCGACCGCGGTGCTATTCCTCGTAAAGCTTGATGGTGTGGTTCGTGGCGAACTTGCCATCCGGCAGGCCGGTCAGCCGCTTGACCGCGGCGTAGTCCCGCTCGGCCATGGCCCGGTGTTCTTCCTCGGTCAGGCCGGCGCGCTGCAGCACGGCCTCCGGATCGCGTGCGTATTCCTCGGCGAGCGCAGCGTCGCTGCCCAGCCTCCTCATCAACCCGATCAGCTTCGACATGTCCCTTCCCCGGTACACACAGCCCTGGTCGCGCCGCCGCCGCCGTCCCGCGATACCCGGGCCCTTCCTGCGGCAAGGGCGCAGTGCACTGCAGCTCCCTCAGGTTGGCGACATTAACACATGGCGCAGGGCAGGCGGACGGGCCGCGCGGCGGCCCGCAAGCCCGGTCGCCGGGCGCCAGGTCCGCAGTGTGGGCAGGACTGCGCCGCCCGGCCGGCCGACTCCTTCGTTCGCGTCGCGCCGTGCACCTGTCTTGCACATGCT
>JAEXTE010000376.1 GCA_023453655.1 Pseudomonadota bacterium | reverse complement strand
GCGGGCCAACCCCCGGGGCCGCGGGCGGGGGCTACCCCGCGCGCACGGCCACGGACGCGGCGTGTCGGACAACGAGGTGCTCGAGCGCCGCGCGCTGATGCTGCCGCAGGAGCTCAAGGCGCTGGGCGCCGAGCGGCAGATCCTGCTCTACGAGGGATTGGCCAACCCGGTGCTGTGCCGCAAGATCCGCTACTACCGCGACCGCCGTTTCACCAGGCGCCTGCTGCCGCGCGTCGAGGTCCCGCGCTTGCGCACCGACGACGTCCACGCCCTGCAAGGCGCCCCGGACGCCTGGGACGCGACGCCCGCCTGAAGGTTTCAGCGGCAACGGAAGCCGCCGACGCATCGGGGCTGCGCCGTTATAGTGCGTCCGTACCCCCACCCGCAGTGCGCATGACCCCGACCCGGACGCTTCGACGCCCATCTCCCGCCGCGTGCCTGGCGATGCTGCTGGCCGGCCTGCTCGTCGCCTGCGGTGCGCAGGAACCGGCGGATGCGCAGGCGTCCGCAAGCACGCCGCTGCAGGTGTTCGCCGCGGCCAGCCTGAAGGAGTCGATGGACGCGGTGGCCGCCGCCTACCACGCGGCCACCGGACAGCCCGTGCAGGTGACCTATGCGGGCAGCCCGGCGCTGGCACGCCAGATCGAGCAGCGCGCGCCGGCCGACATCTTCGTCTCGGCCGATGGCGACTGGATGGACTGGCTGGACCAGCGCGGCCTGGTCGATGCGGCTTCGCGCCGCGACCTGCTGGGCAACCAGCTGGTGCTGGTGGCGCCGGCCGCGGGCACCGCGGCGCCGCTCGCGCTGGGGCCGGACACCGACCTGCTGCCGCTGCTGGGCGAGGACGGTCGCCTCGCGCTGGCCTTGACCGCCAGTGTGCCGGCGGGCAAGTACGCCCGCGGCGCGTTCGAATCGCTGGGCCAGTGGCCGGCGCTGGAGCCGCGCGTGGCCGAGGCCGAGAACGTCCGCGCCGCCCTGCTGCTGGTGGCGCGCGGCGAGACGCCGCTGGGCGTGGTCTATGCCAGCGACGCGCGGGCCGAGCCGCGGGTGAAGGTCCTGGCCACCTTCCCGGAGGGCTCGCATCCGGACATCGTGTATCCGGCCGCGCGCGTGCGGGCGAGCAGGCATCCACGGGCCCAGGACTTCCTGGGCTGGATGACCGGCGACGAGGCGAACGCGATCTTCCGCCGCCACGGACTGCTGCCGCGCTGAGGCCGACAGCGTGTTCACCCCCGAAGAAACCACGGCCATCGCGCTGAGCCTGAAGGTGGCGGTGGCCGCCTCGCTGGCCAGCCTGCCCCCGGGGAT
This sequence comes from Pseudomonadota bacterium, assembly GCA_023453655.1. GTDB lineage: Bacteria > Pseudomonadota > Gammaproteobacteria > Xanthomonadales > Xanthomonadaceae > Luteimonas > Luteimonas composti. The sequence goes on along the minus strand of JAEXTE010000376.1, from coordinate 3,449 downwards.
CGCGGTGGCCTGGCTGCTCGCGCGGCGGCGCTTTTTCGGCAAGGCGCTGGTGGACGCGCTGGTGCACCTGCCGCTGGTGCTGCCGCCGGTGGTGGTCGGTTATGCGCTGCTCGTCGCACTGGGCCACGGCGGCACGCTGGGCCGGCTTCTGGCCGAACATTTCGGCATCACCCTCGCCTTCCGCTGGACCGGCGCCGCGCTGGCCAGCGCGATCATGGGCTTCCCGCTGATGGTGCGCGCGATCCGGCTCTCGATCGAATCGGTCGACAGGCGCCTGGAGCGCGCCGCGTCCACGCTCGGGGCCAGTCCGCTGCGGGTGTTCTTCACCGTCACCCTGCCGCTGGCCTGGCCGGGGCTGGTGGCGGGCGCGGTCCTGGCCTTCGCCAAGGCGCTGGGCGAGTTCGGCGCCACCATCACCTTCGTCTCCAGCATTCCGGGCGAAACGCGCACGCTGTCCTCGGAGATCTACGGGCTGATGCAGGTGCCCGGCGGCGAAGCCGGCATCTGGCGGCTGGCGGTGGTGGCGGTGGCGATCTCGCTGTCGGCCCTGCTGGCCTCCGAATGGCTGGTGCGCCGCGGCCGCCGAGAGGAGCACGACTGATGCTCGACATCGACGTGCTGCTGCGGCGGGGAAGCTTCCGCCGCCACGTGCGCATCGCCGAGGACGCGCGCGTGCTGGCGCTGACCGGGCCTTCGGGGGCGGGCAAGACCTCGGTCCTCAATGCCATCGCGGGCCTGCTGCGCCCGGCCTCCGGCCGGATCGTGATCGACGGTCGCGTGCTGTTCGACAGCGCCGCGCGCGTGGACGTGCCCACCCACCGGCGCCGGATCGGCTACGTGTTCCAGGACGCGCGCCTGTTCCCGCACCGCGACGTGCGCGGCAACCTGCTATATGGACGGCACGCGGTGCGCGGGCAGGCGGCGGCTTTCGGACTCGACGCGGTGGTGGACCTGCTGGGCATCGGCCAGCTGCTGCGGCGACGGCCGGCCAACCTGTCCGGCGGCGAAGCGCAGCGCGTGGCGATCGGCCGGGCGCTGCTCTCGCAGCCCGCGATCCTGCTGTTCGACGAACCGCTGTCGGCACTGGACAAGGCCCGCCGCGAGGAACTCATCCCCTGGCTGCAGCGGGTGCGCGACGAGGTGCGCCTGCCGATGGTCTACGTCAGCCATACCGAGGACGACGTGCGCCGCATCGCCGAAGCGGTGCACGTGCTGGCCTGACCACGCCGTGTTGGCGCGGCGGCGGGCATGCTGCAGGCCGGCTCCTCCACGGAAGCGACATGAAGCCCGTCCGCAAGCGCGCATTTCCCGTCGAGCAGGCCCGCCGCTGGCTCGAGCCCGGGCCGGTCCTGCTGCTGTGCACGCAGTGGCGCGATGAACGCGCGATCATGACCCTGGGTTGGCACATGATGCTCGGCTACGACCTGGTCGGCACCTACATCTGGGACGCCAACCGCAGCCACGCGCTGGCGCGGCGCAGCCGCGAGTGCACGCTCAACCTGCCAACCGTCGCGATGCTCGACACGGTGGTCCGCATCGGCAACTGCTCCAGCTGCGACGACGACAAGTTCGCGCGTTTCGGACTGGACGCGCAGGCCTCGCGCGAAGTCGCGGCGCCCTCGATCGGCCAGTGCCACGCCAGCTTCGAGTGCCGCCTGCACGAGACCCGCATCACCCGCGACTACCCGCTGTTCGTCTGGCGGGTGCTGCACGCGCGGGTGGCGCCGACGCCGAAGTGGCCGCGCACGGTCCACTACCGCGGAGCGGGACGCTTCATGCTGTCGGGCGGCGAGGTCTCGCGGCGCCGCCTGTTCCGCCCCGACATGCTGGCGCAATGAACCGGGAGTTCCACGCATGACGCATTACTGCGATGGCCTCGACGAGGCGGTGGGCTGGATGCTGGCGCAGCTGCCGCGCGAACTGCATGTCGCCGCGCCGCTGGGCATCGGCAAGCCGCATCGGCTGCTCAACGCGCTGTACGCGCACGTGGCGCAGGATCCTGCGCGACCGATGCGGCTGTACACGGCCCTGTCGCTGGATCCGCCGCGTCCGGGCGGCGGGCTTGAAGGCCGCTTCCTGCGGCCGTTCGTGGAGCGGCATTTCGGCGGCGACTTTCCGCGCCTGGCCTACGTCGAGGCTCAGCGCCGCGACGCGCTGCCGGCACATATCGGCGTCGAGGAGTTCTACCTGCAGTCCGGCGCCCTGCTCGGCTCGACCCAGGCGCAGCGGCGCTACGCCAGCCTCAACTACACCCACGTGGCGCGCGCGCTCGCCGACCGTGGCGTGAACTGCATCGTGCAGAAGGTGGCGGCCAGCGACGACGGCTCGCGGCTGTCGCTGTCGAGCAATACCGACCTGACCTTCGACGCCATCGACGCCATCGTCGGGGCCGGCCTGCCGCGCCCGCTGCTGGTGGCCGAGATCGATCCGCACCTGCCCTGGCTCGACGGCGAGGCGGTGGTGGAGACCGGCTGGTTCGACCTGGTGGTGGCGCCGCCTCCGCCCTATCCGCGCCTGTTCGCCCTGCCGCGCGAACCGGTCGGCGACACCGAACACGCGATCGGCCTGTACGCCAGCGCACTGGTGCGCGATGGCGGCACCCTGCAGATCGGTATCGGCGCGCTCTCGGACGCGCTGTGCCACGCACTGGCGCTGCGCCATACCGACAACGCAGCCTACCGCCGCGTGCTGGCCGCGCTCGACCCCGACCTGCCCGCGCACCCGGCCGTGGTTGCCAGCGGCGGGCTCGGCCCGTTCCAGCAAGGCCTGTACGGCTGCAGCGAGATGATCAACGAAGGATTCCGGCGCCTGGTCGAGGCCGGCGTGCTCCGGCGCCGGGTCGTGGACAAGGTCGCGTTGATGGAGCGCATGAACGACGGCAGCGCCGATGCGTCCGAACGCGAGCTGGTGGAACGGGACGGGCAGTTCCTGCACGGCGCCTTCTACCTCGGCTCGCAGGCGTTCTACGACTGGCTGCACGGCCTGGACGAGGCGACCCGCGCCGGCATCGGCATGAAGCGCGTCAGCCACGTCAACGCGCTCCACGGCCAGGACGAACGCCTGGAGCGGCTGCAGCGCCGCGACGGGCGTTTCTTCAATACCTGCATGATGGCCACCGCGCTCGGGGCCGCGGTGTCGGACGGGCTCGACGACGGCCGCGTGGTGTCGGGCGTGGGCGGGCAGTACAACTTCGTGTCGATGGCGCATGCCCTGCCCGGCGGGCGTTCGGTGCTGATGCTGCGCGCCACGCGCGACGCCGGAGGTCGCAGCGGATCCAACATCCGCTGGCAGTACGGGCACACCACCATCCCCCGGCACCTGCGCGACGTCTACGTCACCGAGTACGGCATCGCCGACCTGCGCGGGAAGTCCGACGAGGACTGCGTGCTCGCGATGACGGGGATCGCCGATGCCGCGGCCGCGCCGGCCCTGCTGGACCCGGCGCGGCG
>JAEXTE010000353.1 GCA_023453655.1 Pseudomonadota bacterium | reverse complement strand
GATCGGTGTCCTGGAACTCGTCGACCAGGGCGATGCGGTACTGCGCGCGCAGGCGCTGCACCAGGGCGTCGGCCTGGTCGCCTTCGAGCGCGTCGGCGACGCGGTCGATCAGGTCGTCGTAGGTCTGGACCCGCAGCTCGCGCTTGTGCAGGGCGAGGCGGCGGCGCGCGTCCCCGCGCAGAAGGTGCAGCAGGGCGACCTGCTGCGCCTCGCGGTAGTCGCCCATCGCCGCCAGCGCGCCGGCGTATTCCTCGACCGCGCCGCACAGCGGCGAATCGGGCGTGCGGCCCTGGCCGGACTTGCTGGTGCGCGCGCGCAGGGTCTCGCGATGCAGCTGCGCGAGCTTCTGGTGCGAGAAGGGCTGCTGCGTATCGCCCGACGCGCACCAGGCCTTGAGCGCCTCGAACAGGTCCGCGATCCACTCCGCCTTGTAGCTGCCGCCATGCAGCACCTTGCCCTCGACCGCGCGCAGCAGTTCGTCGCGGAAGCTGTCGCCATGCATGCGGCCGGCGTCGACCAGGCCCTGCGCCGCGGCCTGCAGCATGGGCGTGGGATCGGGGAGCGCGGGTGCGGGCTCGGGCAGCAGCACGCTTTCGCGCACCAGCGGCGGCAGGTCGCGCGCCAGGGCTTCCGGCCCATCGGGCCAGAGCCCGGCCAGCGCATCGACCGCGGCGGCATCGGTGGCATGCGCACGCCAGAGGTCGGCGGCGATGGCTTCGCGCAGCGCGCCATCGTTGGCCAGCAGTTCGGGGGCGTCGAAGCCCTGGCCGCTTTCCAGCGCGTGCTCGCGCAGCACCCGCGCGCAGAAGCCGTGGATGGTGAAGATCGCGGCGAGGTCGATGCCGTCGGCCGCCGCACGCAGGCGGCGCTGCAGCGCGGGACGCGCTTCGCCGCCGCTGGACAGATGCGCTTCGATCAGCCCGCGCGTGAGCGCCGCTTCCGGCGATTCGTCCTCCGCGCCGGGCACCGCGGTTTCGGCCGCGATCTCCGCTGCCAGCAGCAGGCGACGGCGGACGCGCGCGCGCAGTTCCTGGGTGGCCGCCTCGGTGAAGGTGACCGCCAGGATCTGGCCGATGCTGATGTTCCGCTCCAGCACCAGGCGCACGACCAGGGTGGCGAGGGTGAAGGTCTTGCCGGTGCCGGCCGAGGCCTCGATCGCGCGCACGCCCTCGAGCGGCAGCGACAGGTAGGCGTCCTGCGCCGTGCTCATGCGCCGCCCTCCGCATCGACGGCAGCGGCCAGGCCGGCCAGCGCACCGGCATCGACGCCGTCGTAGACCTTGCCGAGCTGCAGGGCGGAGAACACGGTGAGCGCGACGTCGGCGAAGCGCAGCAGGGCCTCGTCGTCGGCGAAGGGGTCGCGGCCGCGCAGCGCCAGGCGCAGGGCCGGCGCCTCGGCCTCGGCGAATCCGCGGCCGTTGCCGCGCCATTTCTCCGCGGCCAGGCGCACCGCGCGATCGAAGGTGTCGCCGTGCAGGAACAGCTCCCAGCTGCTGTAGGGCGCGAACGGCAGCGGCTCGCGCAGGCCGCGCGCGCGCAGCTGCAGCAACTGCCGCAGCGCGCGCTGCGCGTCTTCGGGCGACAGCACCGGACGCGCGTGCGGGCCCAACCGGTCGTCGTCGCCCTGGTGGAATTCCGCCATGGGCAGGTCGAGGCCAGCCGCACGCGCCAGCAGCCAGTCGAGGCCGTTGCGGATCGCGGCCGGGCCGTTGGGCTTGCCGAAGCGCAGGCGCGCAAGGCCATGCGGATAGGCGTCGTCGAGCTTGCCGTACACGCGCACGCCGTCGATCAGCGCTTCCGCGGGCAGCGAGGTCGGCGCGGCATCACTGCGCCAGCCGGAGAACGCGGCGACATAGGGCGCCAGCTGCGCCTGCTGTGCCGCCAGCACGCGATGGCCCAGCGGTCCGGACGGCAGCAGCCCGCGCGCGCGCAGGTCGGCATGGATGGCGGCGGGCCGCTCGCCGCGCAGCAGCGCGTCGAACACCGCGCGCTGCAGGCGGGCGCGCTCCAGCCCGCCGGCGGGTGCGGCCAAGGGCTCGATGTCCTCGCCCCGCGCCTCGCCCTCGGGCAGGCGCAGGCCCATCCGCGCCAGCAGCTGCTCGGCCGGGCGCAGCAGGAAGCGGCGCAGCGCGTCGATCGACAGCGCAGGTTCTTCCTCCAGCGGATCCAGTGCCACGCCGTCGAACCAGGGCGGCAGCGCCACGCGCTTCGCGGTGGAACCGGCGGCGGCGACGCGCCAGTGCTCGCGGTAGGAGAAGCGGCGCGGCTCGCCGCCGGCGCCGAAGGCCGCGGGCGAGAACGGCTGCAGCGGATGCTGGACCACGAGGTCCGAGGCTGCGACGCCGGGCCCGTGTTGCGCACGCGCCACGTCGAGCAGTTCGGACACCAGCACCGAGGGTTCGCGCGCGCTGCCGTCGCGCGGATCCGCGCCCTGCCAGCTGACGTAGAACACATCCTGCGCCGCGGCCAGCAGCTGCAGGAACAGGAAGCGGTCGTCCTCGCGGGTGGAGCGGTCGCCAACGCGGCGCGCATCGCCGCCGAGTTCCGCGGTCAGGCGGTTGAGGCCGGCGGCCGGATCGCGGCGCGGAAAGTCGCCGTCGTTCATGCCGAGCACGCAGATCACGCGGAACGGCAGCAGGCGCATCGGCACCATGCGCCCGATGCTGACGCCGCCGGTGAGCAGCGGCGCGCGTGTATCGGCCTCGCCCAGCACGGCGGCGAAGTGCGCGCGCACCGCCTCGGCCGGGACCGGCGCGTCGAAACCGGCGCGGGTGGCGCCGCTGGCGAAGTCGTCGACCAGCGAACGCAGCCGGTCGAGCGCGCGCCCGGTGGCGGGATTCGACGGCAGGCGCGGCAGCAGCGCATCGAGCAGGCCGAGCAGGCGCTCGCGCCAGGCGGACGGCGGCAGCGCCTCGCCCAGCGCACGCGCGTTGTGGGCCAGCACCCGCAGCAGGCGCACGAGGGTGTCAAGCGCGTCGAGCGCGCCGCCTTCGAGTTCCGGCATCGGCGCGACCAGCACGCCCGAGGCGGTCGGGATCGGCGCGTCGCTGCCGCTGGCGTGGCCGAGCAGCAGGCGGTCGAGCGCGAAGGCCCAGGTATAGGCATCGTCCTCCGGCGCATCGAAGCGGCGTCGATGCGCGGCATCGATGCCCCAGCGCGCGCCGGCCGCGGAGAGCCACAGCTGCAGGCGGTCGATATCGGCCGCCTCGAGGCGGTTGGCCTCGGCCAGCGGCGGGCTGGCGAGCAGGTCCAGCGTCTCGTGCAGGCCGAAGCGCGAGACCGGCAGCGCCAGCAGGCGCAGGAACACTTCGGCCAGCGGTTCGCCGGCCAGCGGGCTGGCGTCGGCGAGCGCATAGGGAATCGCGTCCTCCTGCCCGCGGCTGCCGAACACCGCTTCGAGGTAGGGCAGGTAGGGATCGATGTCCGGCGCCAGCACCGCGACCTCGCGCGGCTGCAGCGGCGGATCGAAACGCGGGTCGTCGAACAGGCCGCGCAGCTGGTCGTGCAGCACCTGCAGTTCGCGCAGGCGGGTGTGGCAGGCATGCAGCTGCAGGCTGGGATCGGCGGGGTCGACCGCCTCGCGCAGCGCCCAGCCCGGCGCGCCGCGGCGATGGTAGAGGTCGGACTGCAGGCGGCGCAGCAGGCTGCCGTGCAGCGCGCCGCCACCTTCGCCCGGATCGGCATGCACCTCGAACTCGGCCGAGGCATGGACCACCTCGTAGCCGCCGATCATGCGCATGAAGTCGACGCCGGCCGCGCCCCAGCGCTGCAGCAGCGGGTTCTCCGCCTCGAGCGCGGTGGACGCCCCGGTGCCGCCCTGGCGCCAGCGCTGCAGGTCGCCCCAGTAGTCGCGGGCCGGCGAGGGCACGAAGAAATGCAGGGTGCCGACCCGCGCCTGGGTGGCGATCACGCGCAGCACGTCCGGCGAGACGTTGAGCGTGGCGAAGGCCGAGAGCCGCGCCGGCAGGCCGGCGGGCAGCGGGCCGTCGGCCGCGCCGTGGCGGTCGAGGTATTGCTGGATGCGGCGCGCGCGGTGCAGCCGGCCCTGGGCGACACGGCGCCAGAGGATGGCCTGCGGATCGGCAGGATCTGCCCCGGCCTCCCAGCGCAGCAGCCAGTCGCGGCGCCAGGCCTGGTATTTCTCGAACACGCCGGCCAGCTCGCCCGCCAGCGACCAGGCGCGCAGCGGGTCGTCGCCGGCGACATGCGCCGCGATCGCCGCCAGCGCCGGCTCGGCCAGCACCGCGCGGTCGGTCAGCGCCGCGTACAGGTGCCAGCGCAGCGCCACCGCGTCGAGTTCGTCGCGCACCACACCCGGCTCGACGCCGGCCGGCGGATTGGCGGCCAGCGCGCGTCCGACGAACTCGCCCGGGGTGAGGAACTCGATGTTGGCCGCGACGCCGTGCTCGGCGGCGAGCGTGGCCTGCAGCCAGCGGCGCATCGCGACCTGCGGGATCAGCACCACGTCCGGCTCCAGCAGGCCCTGGCCGGGGACCGGCGTGCGCAGTTCGGCGGCCAGCAGCCCCGCCAGCACGTCCAGGGCGTTGGAGTGGTAGAGGCGGAAGTCGGTCCGGGCGCGGGTCTGCATGGGCCCGGGCATTGTGCAGCAAGCCGTCGCGGCCCTTGAGACGCGGCCGGGCCGGGCACCGGGGTGGGTCCGGCGGGCTTTGGTGTTTATACTGCGGGGCTAGCTGCGGCTCCGTCTGCCGCGGGCAAAGGTGCTTTCGTGCGCAATTACGACCTCGAATTCCTCAAGCGCTTCTCGCTGGTGATCGGCTTCCTCGTGCTGCTGACGCTGGGCCTGATCATCGCGGCCGCGTTCCTGCACCGCGCACTGCCGACGGAGGT
>JAEXTE010000314.1 GCA_023453655.1 Pseudomonadota bacterium | reverse complement strand
GCGCGTCCCAGCCCGAATCCTTGCCGGCCAGCACCTCGGCCACGCCACGCGACTGCAGGTACATGGTGATCGGCGCCATCAGCGCCGCCAGCACCGTCTCGAGCAGGGCGCCGGCGAGCAGCCGCAGCGCGCCGCCGAACCGGCGACGGGCGTCGCCGTCGACCAGCGCGGCCAGCAGGCCCATCAGCTTGGGCCCGAACAGCAGCGCCATGGTCAGGCCGAACAGCCACAGGAAACGCGACGGATCGACCTCGCGCCAGTACGCCAACGGCGCGTACCCCTCCTCGCCGGCGGCCTGCAGCGGGACCGCCAGTCCGACCAGCATCAGCATCGCCCACATCGGGGCGGTGAAGTAGTGGCCGATGCCGACCAGCATGTGCAGCCGGCTGACCGGATGCAGGCCGCGCGCGGGCACGACCAGCGAGTGCTGCAGGTTGCCCTGGCACCAGCGCCGGTCGCGCACCAGCATGTCGGTCAGCGACGGCGGCCCCTCCTCGTAGCTGCCGCCCAGGCCCGGCTCCATGTGCAGGGCCCAGCCGCCGCGTCGCATCAGCGCGGCCTCGACGAAGTCGTGGCTGAGCACGTTGCCCCCGAACGGCGCGCGCCCGTCCAGCGTCGGCAGGCCCGCGCAGGCGGCGAAGGCGCGGGTACGGATCATCGCGTTGTGGCCCCAGTAGTTGCTCTCCGCGCCGTGCCACCAGGCCACGCCGTGCGCGATCACCGGACCGTAGACGCGCCCGGAGAACTGCTGCATGCGCGCGAACACGGTATTGCCGTTGACCACCAGCGGCAGGGTCTGGATCAGGGCCACGTCCGGGTTGCGCTCCATCGCACCGGCCAGGCGGACGATCGTCGCGCCCTCCATCAGGCTGTCCGCGTCGAGGATCAGCATCTGCGCGAAGGCGCCGCCGAAGCTGCGCACCCAGCCGGCGATGTTGCCGGCCTTGCGCTCGGCGTTGTCGCGGCGGCGCCGGTAGTACACGCCGATCGAATCGCCCATCGCCCGGCGCAACGCGAGGAAGGCATGCTCCTCGGCCTCGGCGATCTCCACGCGCCGCGTGTCGCTGAGGATGAAGACGTCGAAGCAGGCGCCCTGCCCGGTCGCCACCACCGACTCCAGGACCGCCTGCACGCCGGCGAAGGTGCGGCGCGGATCCTCGTTGTACACCGGCACCAGCAGGGCGGTGCGCGTCGACAGTTCCGGCAGCGGGCCATCGGTCGCCAGCCCCAGCCGCAGCGGCCGGTGCCGCAGCACGCGGAAGAAGCCGGGCACGGCGCTGGCGAACGACAGCGCCACCCAGGCGAACAGCGGCACGAACAGCGCCAGCAGCACCCCCTCCAGCAGCACGATGCCGTCCGTGCGCAGCAGCCACCACAGTTGCCAGGCCGCGGTGAGCCCCAGCAGCGCGGTCCCTCCGAAGACGGCCGCCCGGCGCAGGCCCATGCGCGGCGGGGTGCTGGGCAGCACGGGATTGGCCAGGCGCCCGTGGCGCAGGTCCTGCACCGGCATCTCCAGCGGCGCTTCCGGCGGCAGCCAGGGGGTGTGGTCCAACCGCTCCTCCATCGCCGGCGCGGCCGACACGCTCATGCCGGCCATCGCGACAGCCAGGTTTCGGACAGCGCCGCGCCATCGGCGGCGAGCAGGCGCGCACGCAGTTCCACCACCTCGGCCTGGCCGGGCAGCAGTTCGAACGACAGCCGCCAGCGGCCGTTGGCCAGGCGGTAGGCCACCGGATTGCGCAGCTCGCCCGCCGAGGCCTGCGCCTCGACGCGCGGCGCGGCATCGGGCGCGAGCGCATCCAGGCCGCCGCCGGCGAAATCGACCACGTACTGGCGCGGCGCCGGGCCGTCGGCGTCGGCCTGGCCGCAGCGCGTGGCGACCGCGCGCGCCAGCCGCGGCAGCCAGGCATGGTCGGCGCACCAGTGCAGGCGGTAGGCGAAGCGATGCTCGCGGCCGGCGGCCAGCGGCGCGCGCGGTCGCCAGAACGCGACGATGTTGTCGGCGAATTCGTTACCGGTGGGCAGTTCGACCAGGTGCACCTCGCCGGCGCCCCAGTCGCCCAGCGGCTCGACCCAGGCGCTGGGCCGCTGCTCGTAGCGCGCCTCGGCGTCCTGGAAGTCCGCGAAATCGCGCTTGCGCTGCATCAGCCCGAAGCCGCGCGGGCTGTCGTCGACGAAGCCGCTGTGCGCGACCTGCGGCGGATTGCGCAGCGGCCTCCAGACCTGTTCGCCGGCGCCGTTGAGGATGGCCAGCCCGTCGGAGTCGTGCACCGCGGGACGGAAGTCGTCGACGCCGGCGCGGTCGCCCGCATCGAACTCGAACATGCTCGTCAGCGGCGCGATGCCGGCGTTGCGCAGATCCACCCGCGGGAACAGCCGTGCTTCGACATCCATCGTCGTTTCCTCGCCCGCGGGCGCGACGATGAAGCGATAGGCGCCGGCCACGCTGGGGCTGTCGAGCAGCGCATGCACCACCATCGACGTGGCGCCGGGCGCCGGCCGCTCCAGCCAGAACGCGCGGAACAGCGGGAATTCCTCCGGGCCCGGGTCGCCGCTGCCCAGCGCCAGACCGCGCGCCGACAGGCCGTAGGCCAGCCCGCGCGCGACCGCCCGGAAATAGCTGGCGCCGAGGAACACGCACAGCTCGTCGTAGTAGTCGGCACGGTTGAGCGGCGCATGCAGGCGGAAGCCGGCGTGGCCCAGTGCGGGATCGTCGGGCGGCGGCGGCTGCGGGCCGAAGTCGAAGCGCTCGCGGCGATACGCCAGCGGCGTGGCCCGGTCGCCGTCGACCAGGTGCAGGTCGACGCGCTCCTTGAAGATGAAGCCGCGGTGGAACAGCTGGGCCTGGAACGGGACGCCGTCCTCGCGCCACAGCGCCTGTTCGGGGCGGAACCGGTAGTCGCGGAACTGGTCGTAGCTGATCGCGTCCAGCGCCGCCGGCAGCGTACGCGACGGCGGTTCGTACGGCTGGCCGGCCAGGGCGCGGGCCAGCGCGGGGACGGTGTCGGCATCGAACGGCGCGGCGGCGGCGGCAGGCGCGGCCCATGGGGCGCGCACGGGCCATGCCAGCAGCAGCGGCATCGAGATACCGGCCGCGATCAGTTGGCGGCGACGCAAGGGCGGCCTCTGGGGGAGGTGGGGAACCGCGCACCATTAGACGGGCGGCTCCTTAACGCCGCGTCAACGCGGCACGCGCATCGCCTCAGCCGGCCATGCCCGAGTGCCGCAGCAGCGCGTCGATGCGGGGCGCGCGTCCCCGGAAGGCGCGGAAGTTGTCGGCCGCGCTGCGGCTGCCGCCGCGGGCCAGCACCTCGTGGCGGAACCGGCGGCCGATCTCGCCCTCCTGCCCCGGCGCCTCCTCGAACGCCGCATAGGCGTCGGCGCTCAGCACCTCGGCCCACTTGTAGCTGTAGTAGCCGGCCGCGTAGCCGCCGGCGAAGATATGGCTGAACTGGTGCTGGAATCGATTCCACGCCGGCGGCAGGTTGACCGCCACCTCGGCGCGCACCCGGTCGAGCAATGCCTGCACCTGCGCGATCGTGGGCGCGGGGCCCGCATGCAGCAGCATGTCGAACAGCGCGAACTCCAGCTGGCGCACGGTGAACATGCCGCTCTGGTAGTGCTTCGCCGCCAGCATGCGTTCGAACAGCGCACGCGGCAGTGGCTGGCCGCTGTCGACGTGGGCGGTCATCGCCTCCAGCCGCGGCCATTCCCAGCAGAAGTTCTCCATGAACTGGCTCGGCAGCTCCACTGCGTCCCACTCCACGCCGTTGATCCCGGCGACGCCGAGTTCGCCGATGCGGGTCAGGAGCTGGTGGAGGCCGTGGCCCATCTCGTGGAACAGCGTGGTCACGTCCGAATGCGTCAGCGTCGCCGGCCTGCCGTCCACGCCGCGTCCGAAGTTGCAGACCAGGTACACGACCGGCGTCTGCGTGCGCCCGGCGCGCACGCGGCGGTTGCGGCAGTCGTCCATCCACGCACCGCCGCGCTTGCCCTCGCGCGCATAGGCGTCGAGGTAGAACTGGCCGACCAGCGCGCCATCGCCGTCGACCAGGCGGTAGAAGCGCACGTCCTCGTGCCAGACCGGCGCGGTGTCCGGTTCGACGCGCAGGCCGTAGAGGTCGTGGATCAGGCCGAACAGGCCCGCGAGCACCTTCGGCTCGGTGAAGTACTGTTTCACCTCCTGCGCCGAGAAGCTGTAGCGCGCCTGCTTGAGCTTCTCCGAGACGTAGGCCAGGTCCCAGGCCTCGAGTGTTTCCAGCCCCAGCTGCTCGCGGGCGAACGCCTCGAGTTCGGCGCGGTCGCGCTGGGCATGCGGGCGGGCCCGCGCCGCGAGATCGCGCAGGAACGCCAACACCTCGTCCGGCGTGTCGGCCATCTTGGTGGCGAGCGAATAGGCCGCGTAGCCGTCGAAGCCCAGTAGCGCGGCCAGCTCGGCGCGCAGCGCGAGGATGCGCGCGATCAGGGGGCTGTTGTCGAGCGCCGGGTCCTCGCCCAGCTCGGAGGCGCGCACGGCGTTGGCGCGGTACAGCGTCGCGCGTAGCGCGCGGTCGTCGGCATAGGCCTGCACCGGCAGGTAGACCGGCATCTGCAGGCCCAGCTTCCAGCCGGCGCGGCCGTCCTTCTCCGCCGCCGCCCGGCAGGCGGCGCGCACGTCGGCCGGCAGGCCGGACAGGCGCGCCTCGTCGTCCACGTACAGCGACCAGGCATCGGTGGCGTCGAGCACGTTCTGCGAGTACTTCGCCGACAGCGCGGACAGCTCCTCGCGGATCGCGGCGAAACGCGCCTTGTCGTCGTCCGGGAGTTCGGCGCCGCCGAGGCGGAAATCGCGCAGCGCATTCTCCACCACCTTGCGGCGCGCAGGGTCGAAGCCGGCGAAGTCGGGGCCGTCGGCAAGCCGGCGGTACTGCGCGAACAGCGCCAGGTTCTGCCCCAGCGCGCTCCAGAAGCGGGAGACCCGCGGCAGCGCCTCGTTGTAGGCCGCGCGCAGCTCGGCGGTGTTGGCCACCGCCTCGAGGTGGCCGACCTGGCCCCAGGCCCGGGCCAGGCGTTCGGTGGCATCGTCCAGCGGCGCCACGAAGCTGTCCCAGGTCACGGGCGAGACGGCCTCGGCTGCGCGGACGGCGGCTTCGGCCTCGGCCAGCAGCGCGTCGATGGCCGGCGCCACGTGCTCCGGACGGATCGCGTCGAAACGCGGGAGGCCGGAAAAGTCGAGCAGCGGGTTGGCGGTCATGGCGGCACGGTGCGGCGGGGGGACACGCAGGATGCCACGCCCCCCGCCGTGCCGGCGGAACGCGCGGTGACCGTGGGCGCTAGCGCCTGCCGGCGGGCTGCTCCGGCAGCGGCTCGAACAGCAGGTCGTGGTAGTCGTAGCTGAAATCCGCCGTCGGCGAGGCCGCCTTCATGGTGATGCGCGATACCGCGCCCTCCGCGTCCAGCGCGAAGCTGACGTAGGCCGGCTCGATCGCGGCATCGTCCCAGTCGGCGCGGAAGGTGTCGTACTGCCAGTGGCTGAGCGTGCCGGTCATGCCGGGGGTCTGCGAGAAGTCGATCCGCAGCCGGCCGCCGGCGTGCTCGATCGCGATGGGGCCGTACCAGGCGTCTGCGTAGCGCCCTGCATAGGCGGCCAGCGGCAGCGAAGGCCGCGAGGCCTTGCGTCGCGTCGTGCCCATCGACTCCAGTGCGGCCAGGCCGCCGGCCAGGCGCGCCCGGTTCCACTCGGTGAAATCGGCGACCCAGTCGCGCGGCTCCAGTGCCAGGTAATGGTCGAGCAGTTCGTGGGCGAGGCCGCGGATCACCTCCACGTCCTCGGAGTTGATCTGCAGCGCGATCCCGACCCCGCGCTCGGGCACCAGCGCCACGAAGGCCAGCACGCCGAACACGGCGCCGCCGTGCTGCACCACCTTCACCCCGCGGTAGTCCTGCACGTTCCAGCCCAGCGCGTAGCCGGAGAACTGCGGGGTGAGCACCGCGATCGGCTCGGGATAGGGCCGGATCGGGACCTGCACCTGCGGCGTCCACATCTCCTGCGCCGCCGCCTCGCTGTACAGCCGGCCGTTCCCGCCCGGCAGCGCGCCGCGACCCAGCTGGACCTGCAGCCAGCGCGCGAAATCGTTCGCGCTCCACGACAGCCCGCCCGCCGGCGCGCCGACCTGGCCGAGGCCTTCGCGCTCGGCCAGCCGCTGCTGCGGGCCGAGGCCGCGCAAGCGCGGATCCAGGCGCGCGTGCGGTTGCGCCCGGTTGGGGTTGGCGAAGCGGTCGTTCTCGTGGCTGACGGCCGTGCGCATGCCGAGCGGGGCGAAGATGCGATCGCGCACGAACGACTCCCAGTCCTGCCCGCTCACCGCCGCGACCAGTTCGCCGGCGACGATGTACAGGATGTTGTCGTAGGCGTAGCCGCTGCGGAAGCTGGTGGCCGGGCGGATGTGGCGCAGCGCGCGCACGATGTCGGCGCGGCTGCGCGAGCTGCGCGGGATGAACAGCAGGTCGCCGGCGCCCAGCGCGAGGCCGCTGCGATGGACGAGCAGGTCGCGCACCGTCATCTCGCGGGTGACCCAGGCGTCGTACATGCGGAAGTCCGGCAGGTGGTCGATCACCCGGTCGTCCCATCCCAGCCTGCCTTCATCGACCAGCAGGGCCAGCGCGGCCGCGGTCACCGCCTTGCCCGTCGAACCGGTGGGGAAGAGGGTGTCGGCGTCGACCGGCGCGTCGCCGCCGATCGCGCGCACGCCATAGCCCTTCGCCAGCGTGACCTGCCCGTCCTCGACGATGGCGATGGCCATGCCCGGCACGTCGCGCGAGCGCATCGCCTGCTCGACGCGGGCATCGAAGCCTTCGGGCGGCGCGGCGAATGCCGGTATGGCGAACAGGCCAGCGCCGGCGAGGGCGATGGCCATCGCGCGCAGGCGGTTGCGGATCGCGTGCATGGTGTCTCCTCGGTATGTCAGGGTGCGCCCCCGTCCGCGCGTGCGCGCTCGGGCGCGCGACGCCACAGCAGCCACAGGCCCCAGGTCATCAGCGGCAGCACGTAGATGGCCAGGAAGTACCAGGTCAGCGTGCCGTAGCCGCGGGCGATCAGGTCGACCAGGCCCACGGCGGTGGCCGCGTACACCGCCAGCAGCATCGTCGCCACCGCGATGGCCGGGCGCAGCGCGCGCGGCATCGCGCGGCGGCGCTCCCCGTACGCGCCGGCCACGCGTTCGTTGATCGCGTGCAGCAGGGCCACGCCGGTATCGACCAGGGT
>JAEXTE010000251.1 GCA_023453655.1 Pseudomonadota bacterium | reverse complement strand
TCGCCGCCGGCGGCGACGCTTGCGCGGGCCGCCTTCGGTCCCGGCCTCGTCCGCGGACGGCGGGTGGTGCGCGATGGCGGCGTCCGGATTGCCCTGCGCCTCCTGCCAGAAGGCGATGTCTTCCTCGTGCGCGGGCGAGGCGGCGCGGCGCAGCACCAGGAAGTCGAACGCGGCGCGGAAGCGCGGATGCGAGAGCGTGCGCACCACCCGCTTGCGCTGGCGCAGGGAGAAGCGCGACTGCATCAACCAGATCTCCTGCATGGGCAGGGAGAACCTGCGCGGCAGGGCGATGGTGGACAGCTGGTGCAAGGTCACGCGATCGGCGGCGCGGCGCTCGGCCTCGACCGTGTTCAGGCCCTGCGCCTGGAGCGCCATCAGCGCGCGGCAGTAGGCCGGCCACAGCAGCACCGCGAACAGGAATGCGGGCGAGACCGGCTCGTCCGCGGCCACGCGCTGGTCGGTACCGCGCAGGCCCTCGATGACCATCCGCCGCAGCGCGCCACTGCGGTTGGCCGCCAGCGCCGCCGCGCTCTCGGGAAACAGCGCCGCCAGCAGGCCGTGCCGCTCCAGGCCCTCGAAACTCGCCACCGCGTGCCCGGACAGGAACATCTTCAGGCATTCCTCGAACAGCCGCGCCGGCGCGGCTTCGGCCAGCAGCGAGCCCAGCGCCGCCAGCGGTGCCGCGGTTTCGGCACCGATCTCGAAGCGCAGCTTCGCCGCCAGCCGGATCGCCCGCAGCATGCGTACCGGATCCTCGCGATAGCGCGTCGCGGGGTCGCCGATCAGGCGCAGCACCCGGTTGCTGACGTCCTCGAAGCCACCGACGTAGTCGCGCACCGAGAAGTCGGCGATGTCGTAATACAGCGCGTTGGCGGTGAAATCGCGGCGCACCGCATCGTCCTCGATGGTGCCGTAGACGTTGTCGCGCAGCAGGCGGCCGTCATCGTGGACCTGGCGGTCGCCGCTGCCGTCGTCGATGTTGGCGCGGAAGGTCGCCACCTCGATGATCTCGCGGCCGAACACCACGTGCGCCAGGCGGAAACGGCGCCCGATCAGGCGGCAGTTGCGGAACAGCTGGCGCACCTCCTCGGGCGTGGCGTCGGTGGCGACGTCGAAGTCCTTGGGTTCGAGCCCGGCGAGCAGGTCGCGCACGGCGCCGCCCACCAGGCAGGCCCGGTGGCCGGCTTCATGCAGGCGGTACAGCACGCGCAGGGCGTTGGGACTGATCGCTCGACGCGAAATCGGGTGCTGGTCGCGCGGAATGATCCTCAGCGCGGGAATCACGGGGGTGTTGGTCGGCATCGGGCCTGCTGGTTCCGGATCGGGGCCGACATGGGTGTATTCGACGGCCGTGTATCGCTGCTATACTAGCAAGCTGCACCGGCACCTTGGCCTTCCAGGGACGCCGGTGCAGCCGGAAAGTCCATCCGGCGCTGCTTCGGCGGCACCCCTGCTCCCTTCGTCTAGAGGCCTAGGACGTGGCCCTCTCAAGGCTAAAACACGGGTTCGAATCCCGTAGGGAGCGCCATCTTCCGCCCAGGGCCCGCGCAAGCGGGCCTTGTGCTTTCCGGGTCCAACCCCGGCCCGCCGACCACCTGCGGCCCGCCGAAGCGCCAGCGATCGCGTCGTCGCCGCCTAACGCACACGCGCCGGGCGGATGGATGCGAACGCTTCGCACCGCTGGCGGCGCGGGTGCTCTAAAATCGCGTGCTGCCACGCCCGCCACCACGGAATCTTTGCGACATGCCCTTCGTCGTCACCGAGAACTGCATCAAGTGCAAGTACACCGACTGCGTCGAGGTGTGCCCGGTCGACTGCTTCCACGAAGGGCCCAACTTCCTGGTCATCGACCCGGACGAGTGCATCGACTGCACCCTGTGCGAACCCGAGTGCCCGATCAACGCGATCTATCCGGAGGACGACGTGCCCGCCGGCCAGGAGCACTACGCGGCGCTCAACGCCGAGCTGTCGAAGGAGTGGCCGGTGATCACGATGCGCAAGGATCCGCCGGCCGACGCCAAGGACTGGGAAGGCAAGCCCGACAAGCTCAAGCTGCTCGAGCGCTGAGCCGCCTGCCGCGGCCCGCGCGCGGCGCCGGCGCCGCCGAAGCCCGCACCGGCCGGCACCCCTCGTTATCTAGACCCGCCGACCCAGCATCCGCCGCAGGGTGCCGTCGTCGTCGACCAGATGATGCTTGACGGCCCCGGCCACGTGCAGCGCCAGCACCACCACCAGGGCATAGCCGATCCACTCGTGGGCGGTTTCGCCCAGCGTCGACAGCGCCTCGCTGTACGGCACCACCGCATGGGGTTCGGTCGGATGCGGACGCGACCGCATCAGCTCCAGCCCGAACACGCCGAAGCCGTTGCCGCTGGCGCCCGAATAGAGCATGCCGGTCAGCGGCATGGCCAGGACGCCCAGCAGGAGCGTCCAGTGGCTGGCCTTCGCCAGCCGCTGCTCGATGGCCGTGTAGCGGCCGACCGGCTTCGGCCAACCCTGCCCCAGCCGCCAGGCGGCCCGCGCCAGCAGCAGCGGAAGGGCGACCAGTCCGAGGGACTTGTGCAGGTCGTACAGGCCCCAGGCTTCGGCCAGCGCCATGTAGATGCCCACCGCCAGCAGCGGCAGGACGAGGGCGGCGACCAGCCAGTGCAGCCACAGGGTGGGCTTGCTCAATGCGTGCGGGGTGTCCACGGCGACTCCTGTATCGGGGAACGGAGGCGCGGGGCAGCACGCCCCGCGGCCGTGGCAGTCGAACAGGCTGGCGCGGGCGGCTCAATCGCGCTGACGCGGATGTCCGGATGGCGGGACGAACGTCCGGCAGGCGGGGTGTCGGGACAGGCGTCCGAGCGCGCGGGCGGCGATCCGCGCAGTCGTCGACGCCGACGCGTGCGCGGCCGCCAGTCGCCGCGATCGCTACGGGCCGCGGCCGTCGATCAGGCGTCGATGGCCGGAACAGCGCAGGACGCCTTCAGCACCGAGCGGTACTTCTTGCTCATGGGCACGACATGGCCGCCGCGCACGACCACCGAGCCGTTGCCTGCGGGCGTCCGGGTCATGTGCTGCAGGGACGACAGGTTCACCAGGTGCGAGCGATGCACGCGCACGAACTGTCCGGGCGGCAGGGTCCGCTCCAGCTGCGTGAGCGTTGAGCGCAGCAGGTAGACCTCGTCGCCGCAGCGGATGTCGACGTAGTTGCCGGCGGCGCTGACCACATCGATCTCGTAGAGCTGGACCAGGCGCTCGCGCCGGCCCTGCGACACCAGCAGCGTGGCCGACATCGCCGGCGCCGGATCCGGCTCCGGTTCCGAAGAGATGGCGGTCCGCACCAGTTCCCGGTCTTCGCGGCGTCCCGCCAGCTGCCAGGCGAGCACGACCAGCGCCAGCGCGGTGGCGTGCCGGGGCAGGAAATGCACCAGGCTGGACGCGGCGCGGGCGCCTTCCAGCACGTCCAGCCCGACCCGGCATGCGAGCGCGAGGCACAGCGCGGCGGCGCACAGCGCCCCATGGCGCCATGCCGCGCTCCGCGAGACCCCGGCCTTGGCCTGCGCGCGGCGGAAACCCGCCCACAGCAGCGGCGTGAGCAGCAGCCACATGCCCCATTCGCGCAGGGGCCAGGCGGCCGAATCGGCCAGGTCGACGGGCGCAGCCTCGACGATGGCGGTGTGGAGCACGCAGTAGACCGCGATCAGGCCCATGTAGGCGCCCCAGCCGATGAACGAACGCCGGCAGTCGTTCCATGCCGGCATCAGCGCCGCGCTTGCTGTCTGCGCCATGGCGAAGGTGCCTCCGTTTCCGGCGCCGCGACGGGATCGACCCGCCGCTGGCGTATCGCGAAGAGTCCTTGAATCAGCCCGGAATCAGGGCGCCAGCGCGGCCTTGAGGGCGGCGATCAGCCGCTGCGGCGCCTCGCCGCCGGCCGGCAGGCCGCGCGGATCGACCGCGGCGACATAGGCGCCGGTGTCGGTCTTGGTCACGCGCACCAGGAACTTGGCGTTGCCGTAGTCCACGTCGTAGGTGCCCAGCAGCTGGGCGCGGTTGACCACGGTCAGGCCCTCGGTGGCGGCCAGCACCTCGCCCACGCGGGCGAACACCTCGTCGCGCTCGCCGGCCACGGCGAAGCCATTGGGGGCCGGGCTGCCCGCGGCGACCGTGCCGGAACGGGTCACCGACCCGGTCTCGGGAAGCGCCATCGCGGTGGAAGTGTCGGGGCGGTCGAGGTCCGGCGGGACTTCCAGCGGCCGGGTCTCGGGGCTGCCGGCGTACAGATCGCTGCCCTTGCGGAACCACTTGCAGCCGCTGGTGCCGAGCACGGCCGCGGCCAGCAGGCCGATCGCGAGCACGCGGAACAGGGGGCGGGAATGACGCATCGTTGAAGTCTCCTGCGGAAAAGGGGTCAGGCCGCGAGCGGATCGCGGAGGCTGTGCTCGATTGCCACCGCGGCGGCGGCGATGCGCACGGCCGCGGGCTGGTTGGCCGCGCTCAGTACGGTCAGCGGCAGGCGCGGGCCATGTCCCACGCCCAGCAGGGCGAGCGCGGCCTTGACCGGGATCGGATTGGGCTCGAGCGAGGCGAACTCGTGGAACTGCTCCAGGCCGGCGTTCCAGTCCAGCGCCTCGGCGCGGCGCCCGGCGCGTGCCAGGTCGCACAGCCGGCGCATGGCCGCCGGGACCAGGTTGGAGACCACCGAGATCACGCCGTCGGCGCCGGAGAGCATGGCCTCCGCGGCGCTGGCGTCGTCGCCGCCCAGCACGGAGAAGCCCTCGCTGCGCAAGGCGAGCCACTCGGCCATGCGCGCCGGATCGGCCACCGCCTCCTTCACGCCGACGATCCGCGGATGGTCGAGCAGGCTGGCCACCGTCGCCGGCTGCAGGTCGCAGCCGGTGCGCGCGGGCACGTTGTACATCACGATGGGCAGCGCGCCGTCCTCGGCCAGGGCGCCGTAGTGCGCCAGCAGTCCGGCCTGGGTGGGACGTACGTAGGGCGGCGTCACGACCAGGGCGGCATCGGCACCGAGCGTGGCGGCGCGACGGGTCTGTTCGATCGTCTTTCCGGTGGCCGAATATCCGGTTCCGGCCAGCACCGGGATGCGCCCGCCGATGGTCTCGACCGCGGTGCGCAGGAGCGCGTCGTATTCCACGTCCAGCAGCGAGGCCGCCTCGCCGGTCGAACCGGCCACGACCACGGCCTGCGTCCCGGCCTCGCACTGCGCCTGCAACAGTCGCCGCCAGGCGTCGAGATCGAGTTCTCCCGTCGCGGTGAACGGCGTCGCCAGCGCGGTGATGCTGCCGGAAAGTCGCAAGGGCCAGGTCTCGTGCGAAAGCGCCTGGAACCGGGCGCGTGAACGGATATTTCGGTGCCCGCATGTTACTTGCGGCCCGGAAGCACGGGCAAGTATGCTGCCCCCATCGCCGGGCAATGCCCGGGCCACCGTTCATCACGAACTTCACCGCACCATTACGGACCTTCGCCGCGGACGCCGCCTTGACCGATCCTGACACCGCATCCCGGCCCTCGCCGAACGAGAACCACCTGCTGATCAACGCCTATACGACGCATCCGGCATCTCCCCTGCTGGCCGTGTCGCGGCGCATCGCGGACAGTGGTTGCAACCTCGTCGACACGCGTCTGTCGACCGTCGGCCGCGACGTGTCGGTGACCGCGCTCGCCACCGGTTCCTGGGATTCGGTGGCCAAGCTCGAAGCGATGCTGACCCGGCTCGAGCGCGAGGAAGACCTCAAGCTGGTCTGGTACCGCACCGGCCCCAAGCCGATCCAGTCCAACCTGCTGCCCTACATCGTCGAGGTGGTGGCCGCCGACAAGCCGGGCATCCTGTTCCAGCTGGCCGATTTCTTCGACCGCCAGGGCATCACCATCGAGAGCCTGCACTGCTCGCGCTACCGCGCCATGCAGACCGGCGCGGACATGTTCTCGGCGCAGGTCACCATCGGTGTGCCGGCCAACATGCACATCGCCGCGCTGCGCGACGATTTCCTCGAGTTCTGCGACCACCTGAACCTCGACGCGATCATGGATCCGATGAAGTTCTGAAGGAGGCTGCGCCATGGAATTCGTGCTGTTCTTCCTGATGCTGGGGGTTGTCGGCGCACAGCACGCGCAGATCGCCGCGTTGAAAAAGCGCGTTGATTCGCTCGAAGCGCGGCCGCTCGGGCCCGCATCTTCGTGACCGTGGCCGGACCACTTCCTGCCGCGGCACTGGAACTGCCGCTGGCGCTTTCCGGCGGCGCCCATGCCACCCTCGCCGACTACGCCGGCCGCTGGCTGGTGCTGTACTTCTATCCCAAGGATTCCACGCCAGGCTGCACCACCGAAGGCCTGGACTTCAACGCGCTGCTGCCGCAGTTCGCCGCGCTGGGCGCGGACGTGCTGGGCGTGTCGCGCGACTCGGTGAAGTCGCACGACAATTTCTGCGCGAAGCAGGGCTTCGCCTTCCCGCTGGTCAGCGATCCGGACGAGCAGCTTTGCCGCGCCTTCGACGTGATCGACGAGAAGAACATGTACGGCCGCAAGGTGCTGGGCGTGGTGCGCAGCACCTTCGTGATCTCGCCCGACCAGCGCCTTGTCCGCGAGTGGCGCGGCGTCAAGGTGGCCGGCCATGCCCAGGCCGTGCTCGACGCGCTGAAGGCCGCGCAACCCGCGTGATCCCGTTTCCCGACCGTGGCCACCGCCGCCCTGCCCCGCAGGCCGCGGCGGCGCGCGGCCGTGCCCGGTTTTCCGCCGCCAGGAGGCGAACGCTCCGATGATGACCCACGGCAAGCGCATCTACGTGCTCGACACCAATGTCCTGATGCACGACCCCACCGCGCTGTTCCGGTTCGAGGAGCACGACGTGTTCCTGCCGATGCAGGTGATCGAGGAACTCGACAACGGCAAGAAGGGGACCTCGGAAGCGAGCCGCAACGCACGCCAGGTCAGCCGCTTCATCAACGAACTGATCGAGGCACAGGGCACCGACAAGATCGAGAGCGGCCTGCTGCTCGAGCGCCCCAACGGGCTCCAGCTGCGCGGCCCGGCCAGCATCGGCAAGCTGCGTTTCCAGACCACGGTACCCACCGAGGACAAGACCTCGTTCGGCGCGGTGGCCCCGGACAACCGCATCCTCGGCGCGATCCTGCAGTTGCGGCGCGAGTCGCCCGAGCTGCCGGCGGTGTTCGTCTCCAAGGACATCAACCTCCGGATCAAGGCGGCCATCGCCGGCCTGGTCAGCGAGGACTACGAGAACGACCGGGCGCTGGACGACTTCAGCCTGCTCTACACCGGCGCCACGCCGCTGCCGGGGGATTTCTGGTCGCGGCACGGCAAGGACCTGCGCTCGTGGACCGACCGCGGACGCACCTTCTACGAGGTGGCGGTGGACGAGGCCAGCGACTGGCATCCCAACCAGTACCTCTACCTGCCCGGCGACGACGACGCCGAGTTCCGGGTGGCGAGCGTGGAAAACGGCAAGGCGGTGCTGCAGATCGTCGACGACTACCGGCGAAGCCAGCACTCGGTCTGGGGCATCACCGCGCGCAACCGCGAGCAGAACTTCGCGCTCAACGCGCTGATGGACCCGGAAATCGACTTCGTCAGCCTGCTGGGCACCGCCGGCACCGGCAAGACCCTGCTCGCCCTGGCCGCCGGCCTGGCCCAGACCATGGACCAGCAGCGCTACCGCGAGATCATCATGACCCGCGCCACGGTCAGCGTGGGCGAGGACATCGGCTTCCTGCCCGGCACCGAGGAAGAGAAGATGACGCCGTGGATGGGCGCGCTGACCGACAACCTCGAGGTGCTCACCCACAACCAGGAAGGCGGCAGCTGGGGCCGTGCGGCCACCAACGACCTGCTGGCCTCGCGGATCAAGATCCGCTCGCTCAACTTCATGCGCGGGCGCACCTTCCTCAGCCGCTGGCTGATCCTGGACGAGGCGCAGAACCTCACGCCCAAGCAGATGAAGACGCTGATCACCCGCGCCGGCCCCGGGACCAAGATCGTGTGCCTGGGCAACGTCGAGCAGATCGACACGCCCTACCTCACCGAGACGACCTCCGGCCTGACCTACGCGGTGGACCGCTTCAAGAACTGGGCGCACAGCGCCCACGTCACCCTGCGCCGTGGCGAACGCTCGCGGCTGGCGGACTACGCGTCCGAGGTACTGTAGACCCCGCATGCCGGTCCGCGCTGCCCGGGCCGCCGGGGTGAGCGGACCGGCGGCATCGTTTCGCCGCAACGCGACGGGTGCGTCGCCGGCCGTACCGGCTTCGTCGCGCAAGGGCGGCGCCGCGCCGCGCGCACCCGCATCGCAGGCCCCGCAGGCGGCCTTCGCGACACGCGCCCGGTCCCGATGCACAATGCCGGCATGAGCCGACGCGGCAGCGAAACCGCCCCCAAACCCAGCCGCGCCGATTCGCGCCCCACCCTGCGCGAGCGTTTCGACGCGATGCGCAACATCCCCCCGTTCCTGCGCCTGATCTGGGGCACCAGCCGCACGCTGACGCTCACCGCCATCGGCCTGCGCCTGGTCCGCGCCTTCCTGCCGGTCGCGATGCTGTACATCGGCAAGCTGATCATCGACGAGGCGATCCGCCTGGTCGGGCTGGACGCGGGCTTCGACCTGCTCGACGAGGCCTGGCTGTCCGGCGAGCTGCGTCCGCTGATGTGGCTGCTCGCGCTCGAGTTCGGGCTCGCCATCCTGTCCGACCTGCTGGGCCGCCTGGTCAGCTATGCCGACGGCCAGCTCTCGGAGCTGTTCACCAACGCCACCAGCGTGCGCTTGATGGAGCACGCGGCCACCCTGGACCTCGAGGACTTCGAGGATCCCGACCTGCAGGACAAGCTGGACCGGGCGCGGCGCCAGACCATGGGCCGGATGAGCCTGATGGGCCAGCTGTTCGGGCAGATGCAGGACGCCATCACCGTGGTGAGCTTCGCCATCGGCCTGCTGGTGTATGCGCCATGGCTGATCCTGCTGCTGGCCATCGCCCTGGTCCCGGCCTTCGTCGGCGAGTCGCATTTCAACGCGCTGGGCTACTCGCTCAACTTCCAGTGGACGCCCGAGCGCCGGCAGCTCGAATACGTGCGCCAGACCGGCGCCAGCGTCGAGACCGCCAAGGAAGTGAAGATCTTCAACCTGCACCGCTTTCTGGTGGACCGCTACCGGACGCTGGCGCAGAAGTTCTACCTCGCCAACCGCGCGCTGGCGCGGCGGCGTGCGGTCTGGGGCACCCTGCTCGCGGCACTGGGCACGCTCGGCTATTACATCGCCTACGGCTACATCGCCTGGCGCACGGTGCGCGGCGATTTCACCATCGGCGACCTGACCTTCCTGGCCGGCAGCTTCCGGCGGCTGCGGCAGCTGCTCGAGGGCCTGCTGATCGGCTTCTCGCAGGTCGCCGGGCAGGCGCTGTACCTGGACGACCTGTTCTCGTTCTTCGAGATCGAACCGGAGATCACGTCGCCCGAAAACCCCCTGCCCTTCCCCGACCCGATCGCGCGGGGCTTCGTATTCGAGGACGTGGGTTTCCGTTACCCCGGCGCCGAGCGCTGGGCGGTACGGCACATGGACTTCGAATTGCGCGCGGGCGAAGTGCTGGCCCTGGTCGGCGAGAACGGCGCCGGCAAGACCACCCTGGTCAAGCTGCTGGCGCGCCTGTACGACCCCGACGAAGGCCGCATCCTGCTCGACGGCCGCGACCTGCGCGAATACGACATCGACGCGCTGCGCGCCAACATCGGCGTGATCTTCCAGGACTTCGTGCGCTACCACCTGACCGCCGGCGAGAACATCGGCGTCGGCCAGATCGACCGCATGGACGACCGCGCCCGCATCGAGGACGCAGCAAGGCGGGCGATGGCCGACGAAGTGATCGCCTCGCTGCCCGGGGGCTACGACCAGCTGATCGGCCGCCGCTTCAAGACCGGCGTCGACCTGTCCGGCGGCCAGTGGCAGAAGATCGCGATCGCCCGCGCCTACATGCGCGACGCGCAGGTGATGATCCTCGACGAGCCCACGGCCGCGCTGGACGCGCGCAGCGAGTTCGAGGTGTTCCAGCGCTTCAAGGAGCTGTCCGACGAACGTACCGCGGTGCTGATCTCGCACCGCTTCTCCAGCGTGCGCATGGCCGACCGGATCCTGGTGCTGGCCGATGGACGGGTCGAGGCCAGCGGCACCCACGACGAGCTGATGGCCCAGGGCGGCCGCTACGCCGAACTGTTCGAGCTGCAGGCGGCGGGATACCGCTAGCAACCGACAGGCATGACGCCCCCATTGCGCTACCGATGTCCGTAGAGCGCACGCTCACTTGCCCGCGCGCGGTCGCTTGGAGCCGATGACCACCGTGCGACACCAGCAGCAAAAGCGCAGGCGCTGCCTGACCGCAAGCCGAGCCCGGTCGCGCCGGCGGGTCTTCGCAGCGAAATCAAGGAGGAGGCATCCGCCTGCAGGCGGATGCCGGAGGACATTCGCGGAGAAGACCCGGCGGCCGCGGCCGGGTCCCTCAGGTAGCGATGTCTCCGCGGCCGGAAGAGCAAGCTCAGCGCCAAGGGTCCGCCGGATCACGCCCCCCGCACGCGCAACAAGCTGTCCCGGACAAAATGCCCGCCACCAAGATGAGAACCGATCTCATCGCTCCGCTATAATGCGCGGCTGGCTCTCCCCGACCTCCCCGCATGTCTTCCGCTTTCGGCACCGAGACGGTGCTGGACGTCCGCCACTGGACGGACAGCTACTTCAGCTTCACCACCACCCGCGACGACGGCTTCCGCTTCGAGAACGGGCAGTTCGTGATGATCGGGCTGCAGGCCGAGGGCAAGCCGCTGCTGCGCGCGTACTCGATCGCCAGCGCCAACTGGGAGGAGCAGCTGGAGTTCTTCAGCATCAAGGTGCCCGACGGCCCGCTGACCTCGCGCCTGCAGCACATCCAGCCGGGCGACCAGGTGCTGGTGGGTCGCAAGCCCACCGGCACCCTGCTGATCCACGACCTGCACCCGGGCCGCAACCTCTACCTGCTGGGCACGGGCACTGGGCTGGCGCCCTGGCTGTCGGTGATCAAGGATCCGGAAACCTACGAGCGCTTCGAGCGCGTGATCGTGGCCCATGGGGTGCGCCGCGCGGGCGACCTGGCCTACCGCGACTACCTGGTCAACGAACTGCCGCGCCACGAATTCCTGGGCGCGCAGATCAGCCGCCAGCTGCTGTACTACCCGGCGGTGACCCGCGAGTCCTTCGACTGGGAGGGCCGCGACCAGCGCGGCCGCCTGACCGACCTGCTCGACAGCGGCCGCATGGCCGCCGACCTCGGGCTCGAACCGCTGGATCCGGGCCGCGACCGCGCCATGATCTGCGGCAGCCCGCAGATGCTCTCCGACTTCCGCGCCCTGCTCGACCGGCGCGGATTCGTGGCCGCGCCGCGCATCGGCACGCCGGGCGACTACGTGTTCGAACGCGCCTTCGTCGAGAAGTGACCCCACCCGCGCGCCGCGGCCGGCTTCGCGGCTAGAATCCACGTACCCTTCGGAGGCATCGCAATGAAGATCCTGGTTCCTGTCGACGGCAGCGAGACGAGCACGCGCGCCCTCAAGCACGCGCAGGCCCTGGCCCGTTCGTTCGCCAAGCCCGGCAAGCTGATCGTGGTCGCGGTCGACGACGCGCTGTTTCCCGGCGTCGAGCGCAAGATCGGCGCGGAGGCCGCGCAGCGCCACCACCAGGAAAACTTCGAGCGGATGCTGGCCCCGGCCCGCAAGGCGCTGGCGCGCAGCAAGGTGGCCGTCGAGTTCGTGGAAGTGGTGGACGCGGTCGCCGACGGCATTATCGGCATCGCCGCGAAGCGCAAGGCGGACCTGATCGTGATGGGTTCGCGCGGCAGCGGCGCGATCAAGGGCACCCTGCTCGGCTCGGTCTCGATGAAGGTGCTGGCCGGCGCCCAGGTTCCCGTCACCATCGTCCACTGAACATGGCGGCGCGACGCCGCCGCGCCCGCCTCAGCCCAGCGCCGCCTCGATGCGGGGACGCAGCGCTTCGGGCGTCTCGCTGGGCGCGAAGCGGTCGAGCACCCGGCCATCGCGCCCCACCAGGAACTTGGTGAAGTTCCACTTGATCGCACCGGTGCCGAGCAGGCCACGCTTCTCGCGCTTGAGCCAGGCCCACAGCGGATGGGCGTTGGCCCCGTTGACCTCGACCTTGGCGCACATCGGAAAATCGACACCGTAGTCGAGCGTGCAGAAAGCGTGGATCTGCGCCTCGTCGCCCGGCTCCTGGTGGCCGAACTGGTCGCAGGGAAAACCCAGCACCACCAGGCCGCGCTCGCGATAGTCCTGCCACAGCTGCTGCAGGCCCGCGTACTGTGGCGTGAAGCCGCACTTGGATGCCACGTTGACGATCAACAGCACCTTGCCCGCATACGTCGACAGGTCGACCTCGCGCCCGTCGATGGCGGTGGCCCGGAACTGCTGCACGGTTGCCACGTTCAGTGCCCGCCGGCGAGGACCGGCACCGGATCCGCGAACGGCTTGACGCCCAGCTCGGTCAGGATTTCGGCGGGGTAGTAGGCCACCTCGCCCTTGATCACGGTGGCGACG
>JAEXTE010000158.1 GCA_023453655.1 Pseudomonadota bacterium | reverse complement strand
CCGGCGTGGCCTCGCGGCCGTACTGCTGGAGCATCTGGCGGGAAATGCGGTTGAGCTTGTTGATCGTCTCGATCATGTGCACCGGGATGCGGATGGTGCGCGCCTGGTCGGCGATCGAGCGGGTGATGGCCTGGCGGATCCACCACGTGGCGTAGGTCGAGAACTTGTAGCCGCGGCGGTACTCGAACTTGTCGACCGCCTTCATCAGGCCGATGTTGCCCTCCTGGATCAGGTCCAGGAACTGCAGGCCGCGGTTGGTGTACTTCTTGGCGATGGAGATCACCAGGCGCAGGTTGGCCTCGACCATCTCCTTCTTGGCCTTGCGCGCCTTGGCCTCGCCGTAGGCCATCGCGCGGTTGATTTCCTTGAGGTCGGCCAGCGTCACCATCATCGCCTTCTCGACCGCGATGGTGGCTTCCTGCTCGGCGACGATCTGGTCCTTGACCTCGCGCATGCCGCTCGACCACTTCTGCTTGCGCTTGAGCACCTCGTCCACCCAGCCCAGGTTGGTCTGGTTGCCTTCCCAGGCGCGGATGAAGTCCTTGCGCGGCATCTTCGCAACGCGCGTGGACAGGTCGAGGATGCGGCGCTCGTGGTCCTTGATCTCGCCCACCACGTCGCGCAGCTTCTTGACCAGGGTGTCGGTCAGCGGCAGCGGCAGCTTGAAGGTGGTGAAGATCTCGGCCATCTCCTCGCGCAGCTTCAGCACCGGCTTGGCTTCGGCGCCGGACTTGGCGTAGGCCTTCTGGAACTTGGCGTACAGCGCGGCCAGCGCCTCCATGCGGCGCGCGACCTCGGCCGGATCCGGACCCGACGGGCCGGCGTCCTCGGCGTCGCCGCCGTCCTCGTCTTCGTCCTCGTCGGCCTCGGCGTCGTCGTCGGCCACCTCGCCATCGGCGACCGGCGCGGCCGCGGGTTCGGGCTCCTCGAGGTCGTTGAAGCCGACCACCAGCTCGGCCAGGCGCTTCTTGCCGGCCTTGTGCAGCTCGTAGTCCTCCAGCAGCAGCTGCACCGACCAGGGGAAGCTGGCCAGCGAGGACAGCATCTGGTTCAGGCCTTCCTCGATGCGCTTGGCGATGGCGATCTCGCCCTCGCGGGTCAGCAGCTCGACCGTGCCCATCTCGCGCATGTACATGCGCACCGGGTCGGTGGTGCGGCCACCCTCGCCGTCCAGCGCCGTCAGCGTGGCGGCGGCTTCCTCGGCGGCGGTATCGTCGACCTCGCGGTTGCCGGTGGAGTCGCCGGTGAGCAGCAGCGATTCGACATCGGGCGCGATCTCGTGCACCTCGATGCCCATGCCGTTGATCATGCCGATGATGTCCTCGATCTGCTCCGGATCGACGAGGTCGTCGGGCAGGTGGTCGTTGACTTCGGCGTAGGTCAGGTAGCCCTGCTCCAGCCCCTTGGAGATCAGGAGCTTGATGTCGGACTGTTCGGCTGGACGTTCGTTCGCCATGAGGCGCGCACCGGGGAGAAAAGTGAACCCGTAATTATACCATCGCTGCCCGCCCGGGTCCGGCGGGAGAGGCGCGGAACCCGGCCTCCACAGACCGGGATGCCCATCAGATGGGGGCGCATCGTCCGGTTTCCAGCGCCGGCCGACCTGCGCCCGTGTCCGGCGGCGCTCAGGCCCGCAGCAGGAAGGTGACCGGCCCGTCGTTGACCAGCTGCACGGCCATGTGGGCGCCGAACCGGCCGGTTTCCACGGGACCGGCATGGCGCGACCGGCATTCAGCCAGCAGACGGTCGAACAGCGGCTGCGCCTGCCCGGGGGCGGCCGCGGTACTGAACCCCGGGCGCATCCCCGAGCGGGTGTCGGCCGCGAGGGTGAACTGGCTGACCAGCAGCAGGCCGCCGCCAGTGTCCGCCAGCGACCGGTTCATCCGGCCCTCGTCGTCGGCGAAGACCCGGTAGCCCAGCAGGCGCCCCGCCATGCGCGCGATCTGTTCCTGGCCGTCGCCTGGCTCGATCCCGGCCAGCGCCAGCAGTCCGGGGCCGATGCGGCCAATGGTCTCGCCGTCGACGCTGACGCTGGCTTCGGTGACGCGCTGGATCAGGCAGAGCATGGACGGGTCGCTGCGGGTGAGGGGCGTTCCCAGCGGGAACCGGGCGAGTGTGCCATCGCCGCGGCGCCCGACCCAGCCTCCGGCCGCGCCCCCTGCCGCCGGATCGCTACACTTGCCCCGTGAACGCAGTGCTCGCCCGTTTCCTCCATGGCCTGGCCGCGCTGGTCGGGCGCCTGCCCTGGCCCGCCCTGCGCCGGCTGGGCGACGCCCTGGGCAGCCTGTGGCTGCGCACCGGCGCACGCGAGAGCCGGGTGGCGCTGCGCAACCTCGAACTGGCCTACCCGGAACTGCTGGCGGGACAGCGCGAGGAGCTGCGCCTGCGCATCCTGCGCTCCACCGGCCTGCAGACCCTGCAGACCCTGCAGCTGTGGACCCGGCCGCACAGTGAGAACCTGCGCCTGATCGAGGAAATCCACGGCGAGGCGCTGTTCGACCAGGCCTTGGCCGCCGGCCGCGGCCTGATCGTGGCCGCGCCGCACTTCGGCAACTGGGAGCTGCTCAACCAGTGGCTCGCCGCCAAGACGCCGCTGGCCATCCTCTACAAGCCGCCGGAGTCGGCGGTGGGCGAGGCGTTCCTGCGCCTGGTGCGCGCCAATGCCGACGCCGACCGCGTCACCCAGGTGCGGGCCGAGGGCGCCGGGGTGCGGCAGCTGTACAAGCGGCTGCAGGCAGGCGGCGTGGTCGGCATCCTGCCCGACCAGCAGCCCAAGGGCGGCGACGGCGCGTTCGCGCCGTTCTTCGGCGTGCAGGCCTCGACCATGACCCTGCTCGGCCGTCTCGCCTCACGCAGCGGCGCCGCCGTGCTGTTCGCCTGGTGCGAACGCATCGGTCCCGGCCCCGGGCACGCGCTGCGGATCATGCCGGCCTCGCCCGGCATCGACTCGGCCGACGCGGCGATCGCGACCGCCGCGCTCAACGCGGACGTGGAACGCATCGCCAGGCGCGATCCGACCCAGTACCAGTGGACCTACAAGCGCTTCAAGGCGCAGCCGGCGGGCACCGCGGTGTCCAACCCCTATGCCGACCTGGAGGGCGGATGAGCGCAGCCGGGCAGCCGGCCCCCGACGCGCCGGTCCCCGTGCCGGACGAGGCCGGCTGGCAGCCGCTGCCGCTGCGCGCGCGGCGCCTGTTCGTGCTGGGCAACATGTTCAGCAACGGCGTGCTGGCGCTCGGCCTGCTGGTACCGATCGGGCTGCTGGCCGGCCCCGGCTGGCGCCTGCCGCTGGCGCTGGCGGTGCTGGTGGCGCTGCCCGCGCTCGGCGCCTGGTCAGGGTTCCGCCGGCACGCCTGGACGCGCTGGCGCCTGGACGATGACGGCTACGCGCTGCGGCGCGGGCGCTTCTGGCGCCACGACACCTTCGTTCCGCGCTCGCGCGTGCAGCACCTGGACATCCGCCGCGGCCCGGTCGAGCGGCGCTTCGGCCTGGCAACCCTGGTGATCCACACCGCCGGCACGCGCCACAACGCGGTCGCCACCGCGGGGCTGGATGGCGACGACGCCGAGCGGCTGCGCGACCACCTGGCGCGCTGGGCCGGAACCGATGACGACGACGCCTGATCCCGCGCCGCAGGTCGAGCCCGTCGACCGGCGCCTGCATCCCTGGTCGTGGCTGTTCGTGCTGCTCGGTTCGGTGCGCCAGTTCGTGGTGCCGCTCGGCGTGCTGGTGGTGTTCGGCGGCCGTCGCGAGGACGGCTACCAGCTGGCCGCGGCAGGGGTCGCGGTGCTGGTGCTGGCCGCGGTCTCGGTGTGGCGCTATTTCACCTACCGTTTCCGGATCGAAGGCGACAGCCTGGTGATCCGCAGCGGCCTGCTCGAGCGCAGCCTGCGCCAGGTGCCGTTCTCGCGCATCCACAACGTCGAACTGCGCCAGACGCTGCTGCACCGCCTGTTCGACGTCGCCGAGGTCAAGCTCGAGTCGGCCGGCGGCACCCGGCCCGAGGCGCAGATGCGGGTGCTGCAGCTGGACGATGCGCTGGCGCTGGAGCGGCTGATCCGGCACCGCGCCCCCGACCCGACGGCGGCTTCCGGAACGTCGCCACAGGAAGAGGATGGCGCCGTCCTGCTGTCGCTGCCGTTGCCGGAGCTGGTGCGGCTGGGCCTGATTTCCAACCGCGGCATGGTGGTGGTGGGCGCGGCATTCGCCCTGGCCTGGCCGGTGCTGGAGGACAACGCCTTCAAGCGCGTCTTCGAACTGGCGCGGCTGCAGCTGACCGGCGTCGCCGGACACCTGGAAGGGCGCTGGATCGCCGCCGCGCTCGCCGCGTCCGGCCTGCTGCTGCTCGCCCTCGCGGTGCTGCGGCTGTTCTCGGTGCTGCTGGCGATCGTGCGCTACCACGGCTTCGCACTGCGCGAACACGGCCGCCGGCTGACGGTGGAGCGCGGCCTGTTCTCGCGCGTGCGCAGCAGCGTCAGGCGCAGGCGCATCCAGGCCTGGACCCTGCGCGAAACCGTCCTGCACCGCCTGTTCGCGCGCCGCTCGCTGTCGATCGACATCGCCGGCGCCCACGCCGGCAACGGCGACGGCCAGCCGCGCGAGGTACCGGAGCTTGCGCCGATCGCCACGCCCGCCGCCTGCGAAGCGCTGCTGCAGCACCTGCTCGACGGCGCGCACTGGCCGCCGCGGGGCTGGCGGGCATTGCATCCCCGTGCCGCGCTGCGCCTGGTGCTTGGCGACGTGGTGTTCGCCGCCGCGCTGACCGGCGCGCTGTGCTGGCGCTTCGGCGCCTGGGGACTGTTCGGCCTGCTGTGGCTGCCCTGGGGCTGGCTGCTGGCGCGGCGCCACGCGCACTTCGCCGGTTACCACGTCGACGACCGCCTGGTGGCGGTGCGCGAAGGCTGGTGGTCGCGCCACTGGCGCTTCGCCGAAATCGACAAGCTGCAGGCGCTGCAGCTGCGCCAGTCGCCGCTCGACCGGCGCTTCGGCATGGCTTCGGTCTGGCTCGACACCGCCGGTGCCGGCGGCCTGGCCCCACCGCTGCGCATCCGCTACTTGCCGCTGGACGAGGCGCAGGCACTGCACCGGGACCTGGGTCGCGACGTGGCACGGCGCAGGCTGCGCTGGTAGGCGACCTCAGGCGCGCGCCGGTGGCCGCGCGGCGAGTTCGAGGAACAGGGCCTCGTAGCGCGCGTTCATGCGTTCGCGGCCGTACTCGCGCAGCGCGCGCGCGCGCGCGGCCTGCCCCAGCCGCGACGCAAGCGGGTCGTCGCGCAGCAGGCGCTCGAGCGCGTCGGCCAGCGCCTTCGGGTCGGCCTCGGGTACCAGCAGGCCGTCCACGCCGTCGCCGATCACTTCGCGCACCCCCGGGACCGCGCTGCCGACGACCGCGCAGCCGGCCGCCATGC
Organism: Pseudomonadota bacterium; assembly: GCA_023453655.1. Lineage (GTDB taxonomy): Bacteria > Pseudomonadota > Gammaproteobacteria > Xanthomonadales > Xanthomonadaceae > Luteimonas > Luteimonas composti. The sequence continues at coordinate 1,756 of JAEXTE010000158.1, read as the reverse complement.
CCTCGATCAGGGCCAGCGGCATGCCCTCGTAGTGGGTGCTGAGCACGGCGATGCGGTGCGTGTGCAGCAGCTCCGGCACGTTGCGCGCCACGCCGAGGAAGCGCACTTGCTGCTGCAGGCCGAGCTCGGCGGCCAGGCGCTCGACCGGCGCGCGGTGCAGGGCCTTGCCGCCGCCGGCCAGCAGCAGCGGCGGGTGCAGGCCGCGCTCGCCGAGCAGGGCCAGCGCGCGCAGCAGGCTCGCGTGGTCCTTCTGCCGCGAGTAGCGCGCGACCATCACGATGCCGGGCACGCGCGCGGACAGGGGATGCGCGTCGGCATCGGCGAAGGGGTCGAGCCGGATGCCGTTGGGGATGGCGATGGTGCGGTCGGGCGGCATGCCCATGTCCAGCAGCACCTGGCGCACGCCCTCCGAGCAACCGACGATGCGCGAGGTGCGCGCGGCCAGCCAGCGCGTCTGCGCCAGCCGCCAGCGCGTGTAGCGCTCGCGGGTGTTGTGCTCGACGTGTACCAGGTGGGGCACGCCTGCCAGCAGGCCGGCGTAACGGCCCCAGAGGTGCTCGCTGAAGCCGTGCGCGACCAGCACGTCGGGCCGGAATTCGCGGCACAGCTTCGCCAGCGCACGGATGGTCGCCAGGTGCGACCAGCCCGGCACCACCTGCAGCGGCGTGCCCGCCGCGCGCAGTTCCTCGATCCGCGCCGGGTCGCCGCGGCGCTTGCGGCGCAGCACCAGCAGCGGCTCGACGCGTCCGCCGGCCACGCCCGCGTTCACCAGCTGGATCGCCACCTGGGTGGCGCCTCCGGAGAAGCCGCCGGTGACGAAATGGAGGACGCGCGGACGGGGTGGGGTCATGACGGGGAATTCACGCGAGGACTCCATACGATACCGCCCGGCGCATTCGCCCCCATCCTTGGCCCACATGGTTCCCCTGCTTGCCTGCGCGTGCGTCCTGCTGGCCATCGCCGGGATGCTGTGGCTGCGCCGGCCGGTGGAATCCACGCCGCTGCAGCCGGCCTCGATCCTGCTCGAAGGCGCCGGGCCGATCGCGAACGACGCGCGGATCCCGCGCCGGCTCTGGTCCTACTGGCACGACGACCAGGTGCCCCTGGTGGTGCACCGCTGCCTGCAGAACTGGCGCAGGCAGTGCGCCGGCTGGGAGATCGAACTGGTCCTGGGCAGCACCCTGCACCGCCATGTCGATCCAGCCGACCTGCCCGACGGCTTCGACCGGCTGGCTCCAGCGCGACGCTCGGACTGGCTGAGGCTGTACCTGCTCGCTCGCCACGGCGGCGTCTGGATCGATGCCAGCACCATCCTCACCGAATCGCTGGACTGGCTGGTCGAGGCGCAGGCGGCGACGCGCGCCGAGTACCTGGGCTATTACCTGGACGGGTTCTGCGTGGCCGGCCGCACGCCGGTGCTCGACAGCTGGTGCATGGCGGCGCCGCCGGGCATGCCGTTCGTCCAGGCCTGGCTCGCCGAACTGTGCCGGGCACTGCGCGCCGGCGACGACGCCTACCTCGCCGCGCTGCGCCGCGACGGACGCTACGAGCGGCTGGTGCAGCGGATCTCGCGGCCGGCCTACCTGATCGTCCACATCTGCGCGCAGGCGGTGCTCGACGATGGCCGGCCCTACCGGCTGCTGCTGTGGCGCGCCGAGGATACGGCCTACTTCCTGCAGCGGGTGTCGCACTGGCGGCGCCTGCGGCTGTACCGGCGCCTGCTCGCGCATCCGGCGCCAGCGCGTCCGCCGCGGCT
>JAEXTE010000119.1 GCA_023453655.1 Pseudomonadota bacterium | reverse complement strand
TGGTGGAACTCTGGTTCATGCGGTCTCCCTCGATTGCGATGGCGCCGGGTGCGCAGTGCGAAAGCTGCCGCGGCAGCAGACCGGCGTCTTGTAGATTCCGGCACTCATGCCAGCGCCACGTGCCGCGTCCATTCGCTGCGCCGCGCCAGCCAGGCGGTCGGCGTCATGCCCGAGAAGGCGCGGAATTCGTGCACCAGATGGGCCTGGTCGTGGAAGCCGCCGTCGGCGGCGATGCCGGCCCAGTCTACCCGGCGATCGCTACGGGCCGCTGCCAGCGCCGCATGGAAGCGCTGCAGGCGCGCGTAGCGCTTGGGCGACAGGCCGACCTGCTCGCGGAACAGGGCGCCGAACCGGCGCGGCGACAGGCCGCAGCAGGCCGCGACGGAGTCGATGCGCTGCACCCCGGGCGCGGCGTCGAGCAGCCGCAGTGCGTGGGTGACGGCCGGATGCCGGGCAGCGCACGCGGCCTGCATGCGTTCACTTGCCCACTGCTCGAGCAGCCGCAGTCGCGCATGGGCGTTGGGCGCCGCGAGCAGGCCCTCGCGCAGGCGCCGCCCCTGGGTCGGCGCAAGCGCGTCCAGGTCGAGATGCATCTCGGCGATAGCATCCATCCGCTCGCGGAACAGCGGCGCTGCGCCGCCGGGATGGAAGACGATGCCGACCACGCGCACCTGCTCGGCGGTGTCGATCAGGACGCTGCGCGAGGCGGGCGCGTCGAACGCGGCACCGGCGTTGCGCGTGCAGCGCAGGTGTTCGTCGTAGACGCGGGTCTCGTCCTCGTCGAGGTTGATCACCAGCTGCGCGGCCGCCGAGGGCAGGATGCGGTCGTAGGCATGCGCCTGGCGCGGCAGGTCGCAGTCCCAGAGCGAGGCGACCAGGCCTGACAGCGGTGCGGCGGGCGTGACGACCAGCAGTCCCATGTCCATGCCACGGGGGAGTGGGGTCCAGCCTACCACCGGGCGGCGCAGGGCCATCATGGCGTTCTCGCCGGCCGTACTGCCCGGTCGCGTCTGCACCGCGGTGGTCGCCTGCCCCAGCGTGCGCCGTGCCCTCGCGCATGCTGGTCCGGCCGGGATTGCCAAGCCAGCCAGCCGGCGCTTGCCGGCGACCGGGCCTGCGTACGCATTGCGCGCATGCGCGGGCCAGGCGCCTGCCATGGGCGTGGCGTCGAGATGCCGTCGGCCTGGCCCTCAAATCCGGCGCGGCACCGCCGAGGGTGCGACGGCAGGCGCGTGCGTGAAGGCGCTACTGGATCGGTTCGTCCAGCAGCAGCTGCCGCGCGAAGCGCACCGGCGGCGCTCCCTGGGCGAGGATGCCGTCGTGGTAGGCCTTCATGTCGAACGCGGCGCCGGCCTTGGCTTCGGCCGCGCGCCGCGCATCGAAGTGTTCCTGCGCGCCGACGAAGTAGGTTGCCAGCTGGGTGGACGACAGCTGCGCGCGCACCCACTTGCCTTCGGCCTCGCTGGCCTGCTGGAAGGTCTGGCGCACCATCAGGTCCATCGCCTGCTCCTTGCTCCAGCCATCGACATGCACGCCCTGGTCGAGGATGGCGTTGCCCACCGAGCGCGCATAGAACTTGAGCTGCATCAGCCGGAACAGCGGATCGCCGTCGAGGTAGCCGGCATCGGCCAGGACGCGCTCGGTGTACACCGCCCAGCCCTCGGCGAACGGACCGGAGCGGAACACGGCGCGCAGCGTGGAGGGGTGGTTGGCCGAGTGCGCGCCTTCCAGGTAGTGGCCGGGCATCGCCTCGTGGATCGACAGCACGTGGATCATGTACTCGTTGTACTCGCGCAGGAACGAGTCCACCTGCTGGTCGGTCCACTCGTCCGGGATCGGCGAGATCGCGTAGTAGGTGTCCAGTCCCTTGTCGAGCGGGCCCGGCGAGTCGCAGTAGGCCACGGCCACGCCACGCTGGAACTCCGGCATCAGGATGATCTTCACCGGATCGTCGGGCACGGTGACGATGTCCTTCCCGCGCACGAACGCGGTCGCGTGCTCGAGCGTCTGCCGCGCGAAGTCGACCACCTCGTCGCGCGCGGGACGCTGCGCGTAGGCGTATTCCATCGCAGCCTCGATCGCGGCCTGCTTCTGCGCCTCGCTGGGCGCGGTGGGCGTCGGCGGGGCGCCGTCGCGGCCCGCGAGCACCTGCCGCGCCACCGCGTACATCTCGTCGCGTACCCGCGCCAGCTCGGTCTCGGCACGCGTGCGGATCTCCTGGCGCGACAGCGAGGAATTGAGCGAGTACCGCAGCTGCTGGTCGTAGCGCTCGGCGCCGATGCGGAATTCGCCCTTGGCATTGGGCACCAGGGTCTCGTCCAGCCAGCGCTGGTGTGCGTCCACCGCTTCGCGCAGGCCGGCGACGGCGGTCTCCAGGCGGCCGCGTGCAGCGCCCTGCAGCTGGCCGGCATTGGGCGTGATGAAGGTGTCCACCAGCGCCAGCACGCCGCGGTTCTGGCGCGCCACCGTTTCGGCATGGGTGCGCGGCACGCGCGCCGGGTCGAGGTTAGCGCGCGCCTGCGCCAGCAGCCCCGGCAGCTTCTCCATGCGCGCGGTCGCCGCCTCGAGGCGCGCGGGCAGCGGTGCGAACTCGCGCGCCATCAGGCTGTAGATGGCGCCTCCGGCCAGGCTGCTGTAGACCAGCGGATCCCAGGCCCAGGCCTGGAACTCGCGGCTGTTCCAGAGCGCGGATTCGAGCTGGTTGCGCAGGATCCGTGCGTCGACCTGGTGCTCGCGCGACAGCGCCGCCAGGTCGATGGACTCCAGTTCGGCGAGGTAACGCTGGTTGAAGGCGTCGGCACGGGCGCGGCCGGCTTCCGAAAGGTCGTCCAGTTCGGCGTCGAAGCGGTGGTCGCCGATGCCGGTGGCCGCCACCGGCGACAGCGCCATGGCCTCGTCGAGATAGCGGCGCGACAGGCCGGCGAACGCGGCGTCGGCCTGCGACTGCACCTGCGCGCCGGCCCGTCCGGTGTCGCTGGCGGCCGGGGCCTCGCCTCCGTACATGACCAGCATGGCGGCGGACAGGGCGGCGGCGAGCAGGGAAGGGCGCATGGCGTCGGCGGCATCGCGGGGAGGCGTGCAGCATAGCGCCGCGGGTTGGCGGACGGCGCGTGGACAGGTTCGCTCCGGCGCCCGTGCCGGAAGTCATGTCCGCCCGGCCGGCGATGCCGACTATGCTGCAACGGTTGTCCGGACAGTGGAGCGGTGGCGATGCAGCGACGTGGATTCCTGGCCCTCGGCGGCCTCGTGGCCGGTAGCGCGATGCTGCCGCCGCTGCTGATGGGACGCGCCATCGCGGCCGAGCAGCTGCTGGAGGCCATCGACCCGGCAAGGAAGAAGCGGCTGGCCGACGCCGCCCTGCAGGCCGCGACCGACGCCGGCGCCAGCTACTGCGACGTGCGCATCGGCCGCTACCTGCGCCAGTCGCTGCTGACCCGCGAGCACCGCGTGGAGAACGTGGCCAACGAGGAATCCGTCGGCGTGGGCGTGCGCGTGATCGCGGGCGACGCCTGGGGCTTTGCCGCCACCAGCCGGCTGGAGCCGGATGCAGTGGCGGCCGCCGCGCGCCAGGCCGTGGCGATCGCGCGAGCCAACGCCCGCATCCAGTCCGAGCCGGTGCGGCTGGCGCCCGCGCCGGGTGTGGGCGAGGTGGCCTGGCGCACGCCGATCGCGCGCAACGGCATGGAGGTGCCGATCCGCGACAAGCTCGACCTGCTGCTTTCGGTCAACGCCGCCGCGCTGGAAGCCGGCGCGAGCTTCGTCAACTCGCGCATGTTCCTGGTCAACGAGCAGAAGTACTTCGCGTCTACCGACGGCTCCTACATCGACCAGGACGTGCACCGGATCTGGGTGCCGTTCACCGTGACCGCGATCGACCAGGCCAGCGGCAAGTTCCGCACCCGCGACGGCCTGTCCGCGCCGATGGGCATGGGCTACGAATACCTCGACCCCGATCCGTCGCAGCGCTTCGAGCTGCCGGGTGGGGTAGTGGCCTACGGCAGCGCCTACGACATGCGTGCCGACGCCGTCGCCGCCGCCCGCCATGCGCGCGAGAAGCTCAAGGCGCCCTCGGTCAAGCCCGGCCGCTACGACCTGGTCATCGACCCGAGCAACCTGTTCCTGACCATCCACGAGAACGTCGGTCACCCGCTGGAGCTCGACCGCGTGCTCGGCTACGAGGCCAACTACGCCGGCACCAGCTTCGCCACGCTGGACAAGCGCGGCGACTTCCGCTGGGGCAGCGACATCGTGAACTTCGTCGCCGACCGCACCCGCCCGGGCAGCCTGGGCGCGGTGGGCTACGACGACGAAGGCGTGAAGTGCAAGCGCTGGGACCTGGTGCGCGACGGCATCCTGGTCGACTACCAGTCGATCCGCGACCAGGCCCATATCCTGGGCAAGACCGAGTCGGACGGCTGCTGCTATGCCGACTCCTGGTCGAGCGTGCAGTTCCAGCGCATGCCCAATGTCTCGCTCTCGCCCGGGAAAACGCCGCTGACGGTGCCGGAGATGATCTCCGGCGTGGAGAACGGCCTGTACATCCACGGCCGCGGTTCCTACTCGATCGACCAGCAGCGCTACAACGCGCAGTTCGGCGGCCAGCTGTTCTTCGCCATCCGCAACGGCGAGGTGCAGGAACTGGTGGAGGATGGGGCCTACCAGATCCGCACGCCCGAGTTCTGGAACGCCTGTTCGGGCATCTGCGACGAGCGCGACTTCCGCCTGGGCGGCTCGTTCTTCGACGGCAAGGGCCAGCCTTCGCAGGTCTCGGCGGTGTCGCACGGCGCGAGCACGGCGCGCTTCGACGGCCAGAACGTGATCAATACCGCACGTTCGCTGGGCTAGGCCCGGCGGAGGATGGTCGCTGCACGGCGGGCGGCGCGCCGACCCGTGCCGAAAGTCATTTGCACCTTCGACGCCGCGGCGTCGAGAATCGGGGTTCCACCGGCGCCGCGCGCGGCCGGAGGCCGGAGCGGCAGCGCTGCGGACACACAACGGAGAGACGGCCTTGCAACGACGTGATTTCCTGGCCCTTGGTGGCCTCGGCATGGGCAGCCTGGCGCTGCCGTCCTGGCTCGGCAAGGCGATCGCCGCCGAGCAGCTGGTCAGCACGCTCGACGTGTCGATCAAGAAGCAGCTCGCCGACGCGGCGCTGCAGGCGGCGCGCTCGTCCGGCGCCAGCTACTGCGACGTGCGCATCGGCCGCTACCTGCGCCAGTTCGTGATGACCCGCGAGGACAAGGTCCAGAACGTGGTCAACACCGAATCCACCGGCGTGGGCGTCCGGGTGATCGCCGACGGCGCCTGGGGCTTCGCCGCCACCAACGGCCTGACCAGCGACTCGGTGGCCGAGGCCGCGCGTCGCGCCACCGCCATCGCCAAGGCCAACGCCAGGGTGCAGACCGCGCCGGTCCAGCTGGCGCCCGCGCCCGCCCATGGCGAGGTGTCCTGGAAGACGCCGATCCGGCGCAACGCGATGGAAGTGCCGGTCAAGGACAAGGTGGACCTGCTGCTGTCGGTCAACGCGGCGGCCACCAACGCCGGCGCCAGCTTCGTCAACTCGACCCTGTTCCTGGTCAACGAGCAGAAGTACTTCGCCTCCACCGACGGTTCCTACATCGACCAGGACGTGCACCGGATCTGGGCGCCGATGACGGTTACCGCCATCGACAAGGCCACCGGCAAGTTCCGCACCCGCGAGGGCCTGTCCGCGCCGATGGGCCTGGGCTACGAGTACCTCGACGGCGATGCCTCGCAGAAGTTCGTCACCCCCAACGGCGTGGTCAACTATGGCCAGTCCTACGACATGCTCGAGGACGCCGTTGCCGCGGCGAAGCAGGCGCAGGAGAAGCTCAAGGCGCCGTCGGTCAAGCCCGGCCGCTACGACCTGGTGCTCGACCCCTCGCACACCTGGCTGACCATCCACGAGAACGTCGGCCATCCGCTGGAGCTCGACCGCGTGCTCGGCTACGAGGCCAACTACGCCGGTACCAGCTTCGCCACGCTCGACAAGCGCGAATCCGGCTTCCGCTACGGCAGCGAGATCGTCAACCTGTTCGCGGACAAGACCCAGCCCGGCAGCCTCGGCGCCGTGGGCTACGACGACGAGGGCGTGAAGACCAAGCGCTGGGACCTGATCAGGGACGGCGTGCTGGTCGACTACCAGACCATCCGCGACCAGGCCCATATCCTCGGCAAGACCGAGTCCGACGGCTGCTGCTACGCCGATTCCTGGTCGAGCGTGCAGTTCCAGCGCATGGCCAACGTCTCGCTGGCGCCGGGCAAGCAGAAGCTCTCGCCGGCGGAGATGATCAAGGACGTCGAGAACGGCATCTACATCATCGGCGACGGCTCGTTCTCGATCGACCAGCAGCGCTACAACGCCCAGTTCGGCGGCCAGCTGTTCTACGAGATCAAGAACGGGCAGATCACGCGGATGCTCGAGGACGTGGCCTACCAGCTGCGTACGCCGGAGTTCTGGGCGGCCTGCTCGGCGATCTGCGACGAGAGCGACTACCGCCTGGGTGGCTCGTTCTTCGACGGCAAGGGCCAGCCGGGCCAGGTCTCGGCGGTCTCGCACGGATCGAGCACGGCGCGTTTCAACGGCATCAACGTCATCAACACCGCGCGTTCGCTCGGCTGACGGCACAGGAGACCCTAGTACATGAGCATCTTCACCGAAGCCGAAGCCAAGGCCATCCTCGACAAGGTCATCGCCCTGTCGAAGGCCGACGAGTGCACCGCGGTGCTCTCGGGCAGCAACAACGGCAACATCCGCTTCGCCCTGAACAACGTATCCACCAGCGGCATCGTGGACAACGTCGAACTGGGCGTGTCGGTCGCGTTCGGCAAGCGCGTGGGCACCGCCACGATCAACGAGTTCGACGACGCCTCGCTGGAACGGGTGGTGCGCCGCGCCGAGGACCTCGCCAGGCTGGCGCCGGAGAACCCGGAATTCATGCCGGCGATCGGCAAGCAGTCCTACACCGCCACCAGCACCTACAGCGAGGCGACCGCGGCGATCACGCCGGAATACCGCGCCCAGGTCGCGGCCGACTCCATCGCCCCGTGCCGTTCGAGCGGGCTGGTGGCAGCGGGCTTCCTCGAGGACAGCCGCAGCTTCACCGCGATCGCCAACAGCAACGGCAATTTCGGCTACCAGACTGCGACCAGCGCCGACTACACCTGCACCGTCCGCACCGAGGACGGCCGCGGCTCGGGCTGGGTGGGGCGCAACGTCACCGACATCTCGCAGTTCAGCGCGGAGCGCGACATCGCCATCGCCATCCGCAAGGCGCGCGACTCGGCCGACGCCAAGGCGCTGGAGCCGGGCAAGTACACCGTGATCCTGGAGCCGCACGCGGCGGCCGGCCTGATCTCCTTCATGATGTTCTTCTTCGATGCGCGCCAGGCCGACGAGGGCCGCAGCTTCCTGTCGAAGAAGGGTGGCGGCAACAAGCTCGGCGAGCAGGTCTACGATCCGCGCGTCAACATCTGGGCCGATCCGAACGACCCGGACGTGCCGGTGATGCCCTGGGACGACGAGGGCATGGCGCGCAAGCGCATGCCGGTCATCCAGGACGGCAAGGTCGCCAACATGCTGTATTCGCGCTACTGGGCGCAGCAGCAGGGCAAGGAAGCCGTGGCCACGCCGGGCAACCTGATCATGTCCGGCGGCACCAAGTCCACCGCCGACCTGGTCCGCGAGACCGAGCGCGGCATCCTGGTCACGCGCACCTGGTACATCCGCATGGTCGATCCGCAGACCGTGCTGCTCACCGGCCTGACCCGCGACGGCACGTTCTACATCGAGAACGGACAGATCCGCCATCCGATCAAGAACTTCCGCTTCAACGAATCGCCGGTGATCATGCTCAACAACATCGACGAGCTGGGCAAGCCGGTGCGGGTGAGCGGCGACGAGTCGCGCTTCGCGATGATGATCCCGCCGATGCGGCTGCGCGATTTCACCTTCACGTCGCTGTCCGACGCGGTGTGACCAGTCGCCGTACCCGCTTTGCTCCCTCCCCCGCGCGCGGGGGAGGGTCGGGGTGGGGAGCGGGCCGGGCGCGCGGACAATGAACCGGGCCCAGTTCCTGCGCCGTGGCCTGGGCCTGCTGGCGGGCGCCTGGCTCGCTTCGCGATCCGGCACGCCCGCGGCTGCGAATGCGGCCAGCTACGACTTCTGGTTCACCCGCCTGAAATACGACTCTGGCGACTGGGACGTGGACGAGCGGATGCCGTCCAACCTGATCACCTCGCTGATCGACTACACGGGCCTGCGGGTGGATCCGAAGGAGCACGTGGTCGAGCTGGCCGACCCGAAGATGCTCTCGGCGCCGTTCTGCTATCTCGCCGGGCACAAGCTGGTCGAGTTCAACCCGGCCGAGCGGCGCAACTTCGAGCGCTATGTGCGCAACGGCGGCTTCGTCTTCGTCGACGACTGCAACCACGACATCGACGGCCTGTTCGCCAAATCGTTCGAATCGCAGATGGCGTCGATCTTCGGTCCACGGGCGCTGGCGAAGCTGCCCAACCGGCATCCGATCTACAGCAGCTTCTTCCGCTTCCCCGACGGGCCGCCGGCCACCAGCTTCGAACTCAACGGCTGGGGCGACGACCTGGTGCACGACTATCTGAAGGGCATCAGCATCGACGGCCGGCTCGGCGTGCTCTACAGCAACAAGGACTACGGCTGCGAGTGGGACTACGACTGGCGCAACAAGCGCTTCCTGGCCGAGGACAACACCAAGTTCGCGGTCAACATCGTGGTCTATGCGTTGACGGCATGAGCATGGCGTTGTCGACTCTCGTTGGCTCCTGCCGTCATGGGGCTCCGATCGTTCTCCCGCTGAGGGCTTTTGCATCTGGACTTCGGACCGACGCCGCGCCCTGCGGGCCGAGGATCGCTCTCCGCTCGGTCAGGGCCGCTTCGCGGTCCGGCCCAGCGCAGCGCGCTGGGCGCTCGGGTGGATGCGCGGTATGCCGCGCAAGCGATCCACGCTCACCCTGCCCCGACTCGCGCGCAAGACATCCATGTCCTGCTTACCGTGATCCCCGGCCGACAGGGCACGGCTCAGCGAGGCTGTTGCTTCGACGCTTTCCCGGGCAGTGGCTTTCCCGGTTGTCTGATGATCGGGGACGCGATGCGCGAAAGCCGCCAGTGGTCCCGGATCGCGGCGCATGGCACTGCAGTTCGAGTTACCCGGAAGTGAACGCATGCAGTACATCGGGGTTGCGCGCCACCACCCGGTGCGCCGCGCAGGGCCGGATCGCGAAGCGGGATGAGCGAGCGGGGAGCAAGTCCCGCGCCGCGAAGGCCATGGGCCTTCCGCTGTCGTGGCGCGCAAATCCAGAGGCCCCTGGCAGCCGAAGCGTCGGCTCACCATATCCAGTGAGCCGCGTCC
>JAEXTE010000095.1 GCA_023453655.1 Pseudomonadota bacterium | reverse complement strand
CGCGCAGCGCACGCAGCGCGCTCCAGGCCAGGTAGGCGCCGACCAGCCAGTAGATCCACTGCAGGTCGATCATCGCGGCTCTCCCGTTCCGGAGCGCGTCGCGATCGCCCCGGCCTCGCGCCGCAGGCGACGGTCCAGCCGCGCCAGCCGCCAGCCGTGGATGAGGAAGGCGCAGATCGCGGTGGGGATACCCCACAGCGCGATGTGCAAAGGTTCGAGCACGATTCCGTGCTCGGCGTAGAAGCCCTGCATCAGCAGCACCGCGCCGAAGGCGATGAAGATGTCCTCGCCGAAGAACAGGCCGACGTTGTCGGTCGCCGCCGACAGCGCCTTCAGGCGCTCGCGCGCCTCCTCGGGCAGGTCGCCATGTCGGGCTTCCGCAGCGGCCTCGGCCATCGGCGCCAGCAGCGGTCGCACCGTCTGCGGATGGCCGCCAAGGCTGGTCAGGCCCAGCGCGGACGCGATCTGGCGCGCGCCGAGATAGGCGATCAGCAGGCGCCCGGCGGTGGCGCCACGCAGGCGCCGGATCCAGGCCTGGGCATGTTCCTTCAGTCCATGCCGCTCGAGCAGGCCGATCACCGGCAGGGTCAGCAGGAACACGGTGAGGTAGCGCTGCTTGGTGAACGCCTCGCCGAGGAGTTCGAGCACCTCAAGCGGCGTACGGCCGGCGACCAGACCGGTCACCAGGCCGGCGGCCACCACGATCAGCGCGGGATTCAGGCGCAGCGCGAAGCCGGCCACGACCACGGCAATCCCGAGCAAGGGCCAGTAGCTCATGCGGACACCGGAGCGCCAGGAGGGACGATGGCGATCCCGTCATCGCGCAGCGCATCGTGCAGCGCCGCGGCAAAGGCCGCGGCATCGGGGCGATCGCCGTGCAGGCACAGGGTGTCGGCGCGGATCGGCACCCGGCCGCCATCGATCGCGCGCACCGCCCCGTCGCGCAACATGTCGCGCACCTGCGCCAGCGCGTCCTCGACGCGCTCGACCACCGCGCCAGGCTGCCCGCGCGGCACCAGGCTGCCGTCGGCCGCGTAGCCGCGTTCGGCGAAGACTTCCTCGGCCACCGCGAGCCCGAGGCGCCGGCCGGCGTCCACCAGCCGCGAACCGGCCAGGGCGTACAGGCGCAATCGCGCGTCGCTGTCGCGCACCGCCCGGGCTACCGCATCGGCGACCTTCGCATCGCGTGCGGCCAGGTTGTAGAGCGCGCCGTGCGGCTTGACGTGGGCCAGGCGCGTGCCGGCCTGCGCGCACAGCGTGGCGAGCGGCTCGACCTGTGCGCGGACCAGCGCGTGGATCTCCGCCGGCGGCAACGCCAATTCGCGCCGGCCGAAGTGCATGTGATCGATGAAGGACGGATGCGCACCGATCGCCACGCCGTGGCCAAGGCATAGCGCGATGGCCGCGCGCATGCTGGCCTCGTCGCCGGCGTGGCCGCCGGTGGCGATGCTGGCCGAACTGATGCAGGGCACGATCGCGGCGTCGTTGCCGCAGCCTTCGCCGAGATCGCAGTTGAAGTCGATGCGCGTGGTCACGGGCGTGCTCCCCTGGCGGCGATGGCGAGCGCGATGCGGTGCATCCGCTGGCGCTGTTCGGCGTTCGCGCGGGCGGCGTCTGCCGGCGTGCAGGGAAGGAAGCGCAGGCGCGCGCCCGGTCGCAGCTGCGCCAGCAGCGGCAGGTCGGCGCGCGGCACGTGGCCGATGCGCGGATAGCCGCCGTGGGTCTGGGCATCGGCCAGCAGCACGATGGGCTGGCCGTCGGGCGGCAGCTGCACGGTGCCGGGCGCGACCGGTTCGGAGACGCGTTCGCGCGCGTCGGCGACCTGCAGTTCCTGCCCCTGCAGGCGCAGCCCCTGGCGGTTGCTGCGAGCGTCCACCCGCCAGGGCGCCTGCGCGATTTCTGCCGCGTCATCGGTGCCCGGCAGCAGGCGGATCGTGCAGGGCTCACCGGGCGGGTGCGCGCAGGACAGGGGGCTGGGGTCGATCCACCACGCCGCCGGCCGCACGCGACGCGCCTGGATCGCGGCGGGAGCATCCAGCGGGAGACGGTCGCCGGCGCGGAGCGCACGGCCGTGGCAGCCCCCGAATCCGCCGCGCAGGTCGGTGCTGGCGCTTCCCAGTACCTCGGGCAGCGCGAATCCGCCGGCCACGGCGAGGTAGCTGCGCGCGCCGTCGCGGCATGCGCCCAGGGCCAGCCGCGCGCCGGCGGGCAGGTCGACGGGACGGTGGCAGGGAACGGCGACACCGTCGGCATCGGCTTCGATCTCGGCGCCGCAGAGCGCGACGCGCACCGCCTGCGCGAACCGCAGGCGCGGACCGGCGAGCGTGATCTCCAGCGCGGCCGTCGCAGCGGCATTGCCGACGAGCCGGTTGGCCAACGCATGCGCCCACGGATCCGCTGGACCACCGCTGGCCACGCCCAAATGCCGCAGGCCGAGCCGAGCGGCGGCCTGCACCGTGGTCAGCATCCCGGGCGATTCGACTTCCACGCCGCGCCTAGCCATGCGCGGCGCCCATGCGTGCGTTGTACTCGTCCAGCCCGATCGCGACGAAACGCAGGCGCTGGCCGGGCTGGAGCAGGCTGGGCGGATCGCGCCGCGGGTCGAACAGCGACAGCGGCGTGCGCCCGACCAGCTGCCAGCCGCCGGGACCGTCGCCCGGATAGATCCCGGTCTGTTGCCCGGCAATCCCGACGCTGCCCGCCGGCACGCGCACCCGCGGCG
>JAEXTE010000074.1 GCA_023453655.1 Pseudomonadota bacterium | reverse complement strand
TACATCGACGCGCTGCCGGCCGCCGGCTGATCCGGCGGCGGGACGCGTCACTCCTGCTCGTCGTCCTCGATCTCGACGAAGGCATCGAGTTCGAAGGCCAGCGCCTCGACCGCGTCGCGGACCTTGCGGGCGGTGGACGGGTTGGGAATCTCCACCTCGATCTCGTGGGTTTCCGCGCCGCGCGCGTCGTGCAGGCCGGCCGAACTCGAATCGGGGTCGTCCATGTGCGGCATCAGGTCGGCCACTTCCTCGACGTGCTCGATTCCCTCCAGGCTCTGCAGCAGGTTCATGATCGCGCGGACGTTGTCTTCGGAACTGACGATGCGGAGGCGGAGCTGGGCCATCGTGGCTTCTCGGGCGTTGGGGGCGTGGGCAGACTAGGCAGCGCCCGGCCAACGCCGCGTGAGGAAGCCCGCCGCGTCGTCAGCCTGCGTCCTCGCCCGGCGTGCGTACAGGGATTGCGATATTGCACAGGTCGATGTGGCCGGCCGGGCGGTGGTAGAAGTCGTCGCTGCGGTTGCGGCGCGATTCGACCAGGGCGTCGAAGGTCGGCGTGTCGGTGCGCAGCACTTCGATGCGCTCGCGCTGCGCCTCGGGAAGTTGGGAGGCCAGCGTGATCGACACGATCGGCGTGCGCTGGGCAGGATCCTCGTAGATGCCCAGCGGCGGCGGCCCGCGGCGGATCGCGCTGAGCAGTTCCATGCCGCGCAGCACGCGGCCGACCACGGTGATGTTGCGGTCGAGCTGGCGCGGCGACTGCCCGGTCACCACGTAGAGTTCGGCGCCCAGGCTGCTGTCGGGCGCGATGTCGCGGCCGGCGCCGACCGCGCCGTAGCAGTGCGCCATCCAGGCGCGGCCGTCGGCGCCCTCGCGCGCGGCGGGGAAGCCGTCGGCGAAGCCCACCTGCGCGGCCCAGCCGTCGGGATCCGGCAGGGCGTGGAAGGGCAGGCCGGCCGCAGCCCGTTCGAACTCGGCCGGCAGCGCCGTCTTCGCCGAGCCCAGGGGTTTCGCCTTCGCCGGGTCGTCGGCGTCGGCATCGCCGAACTGGACCACGAAGTTGTCGTGCGAGCGGTAGATGCTGGTGCCGTTCCAGAACCCCTCGGCCGCCAGGGTGCGGATGTTGGCCACGTGCGCGGGCGCGAACGCCGGCGCCAGCTCGATCACCACCCGTCCGCCCTCCAGGTCCATGTACAGCGTGCTGTCCGGCGCCGGCGTGCGCCAGTCGGACGGCTGAGATGCATCGAGCACCTGCTGCGTGGTCGGCGGCCGGGCGGGTCCTTGCGGCTCTGCGGCGGCCAGCGGCGGCACGCCGCCGGCGGCGACGGCGACGAGGATGGCGCGGGAAAGGAGTCGGCGCATGCGGGGATCCGGTCGGTGGATTGGCCGGATTGTGGTCGCCGGAGAGGCCATGGACTAATGGCACATTCGCTATAGCGAAGTTCGCAATAGTCTGTGCCTGCAGTGGCGGGAGAGACGCATGGGCGGGGGCGAACCGAACGACGAAGCGCAGCTGCGCAAGTTCCAGAAGGAGCTGAGCGCGGGCACGGTGTCGCTGGCGCTGCTGGCCGTGCTGGGCGCCTCGGGCGAGCCGATGTACGGCTACCAGATCGCCAAGACCCTGGAACGCTCGGGCGAGGGCGTGCTGAGCGGCAAGCAGAGCGCGCTCTATCCGGTGCTGCGCAACCTGCAGGCCGCCGGCCTGCTCGACAGCTTCGTCGAGCCGTCCGATGCCGGACCGCCCCGGCGCTACTACCGCATTACGAGCGCGGGGCGGACGGCCCTGCGCGACTGGGCCGCCGCGTGGCGCGCGACCCGGGACTCCGTCGACGCCGTCCTGGAGGGACACCGCGAATGAACAGCGAACGCCTGCCGACCACCATCCCGGAATATCTCGAGCACCTGCGGCGTTCGCTGGCGGGCGCCGATCCGGCCCTGGTCCAGGACGCGCTCTACGACGCCGAGGAATACCTGCGATCGGAGCTGGCCGAGAACCCCGGCAGGAGCGAGGCGGAGGTGATCGCCGCGGTGGCCTCGAGCTACGGCGCGCCGGACGAGGTCGCCGAGATCTACCGCGACACCGAGGTCAAGGTGCAGACTGCGCTGCGCGCCCCGCCGCCGCGTCCGCGCGGCTCCGCGCTCGGCCGCTTCTTCGGTGTGTTCGCCGACCCACGCGCCTACGCCTCGTTGTTCTACATGCTGCTGTCGCTGGCCACCGGCGTCTTCTTCTTCACCTGGGTGGTGGCGGGCTTTTCCGTATCGCTTGGTCTGTCGATCACCATCATCGGCGTGCCCCTGCTGATCCTGTTCTTCGGCTCGGTGCGGGTGCTCTCGCTGGTGGAAGGCCGCATCGTCGAGGTGATGCTGGGCGAGCGCATGCCGCGGCGGCCGCTGTACACCGCACGCGGACGCAGCGTCTGGCAGCGCATCGGCGACATGTTCACCGACCCGCGCACCTGGAGCACGATGCTGTACTTCGTGCTGATGCTGCCGCTGGGGATCCTGTACTTCGCCCTGGCGGTGACCCTGCTGTCGACATCGCTGACCGCGATCGCGACGCCGCTGCTGGCGTGGACCGGCCTGGCCGAGGTCGGCGTCAGCATCGGTGGCTGGCAGATCCTCAACTACGACGGCGACACGCTCACGACCTCCTCGCCGGCCTGGGCGCTGCCTTTTCTGCTGGTGTCCGGCATCGTGCTGCTGTTCGCGACGATGCACCTGGCGCGCGGCATCGGCCGCGTGCACGGGCTGGTGGCCAAGCACCTGCTGGTGCGCTCGGCCTCGTCCCGCTGAACCCGCCTGCCCTACAAGCCCGGGGAGATCGGGACCTCGGAGGGCGTCTCGCGGATCATGCTGGCCAACAGCCACCAGGGCGCCTTGCTGGTGATCGCCTATACCGGCGGCCAGCCGCGCATCCGCATCGGCGTGGACGCCGACGACAGGTCGCGCATCGAGATGCTGGATGCGGACGGCAAGGTGGTGGGACGGCTCCGCCAGGAGTAGGCGCGCCCCGGACTCAGCGCGCCCGCGGGCGCCTGGCCGCCTTCTTCGCCGCGCGTGCGGGAGTCCGCGCGCGGGGCTCGTCCGCCACGTGTCCGGCGATGAAATCGCGCACCTTCGGATAGACCTGCTCGCGCCAGCGCCGGCCGCTGAAGATGCCGTAGTGGCCGGCGCCCTGCACGGTCAGGTGCTGGCGGTCGGCCTGGGCGATGCCGGTGCACAGGTCGTGTGCGGCGCGGGTCTGGCCGAGGCCGGAGATGTCGTCGAGCTCGCCCTCGATGGTCATCAGCGCGGTGCCGGAGATCCTGCCCGGATCCACGCGCTCGCCGCCCACGTCCCACAGTCCGCGCGGCAGCAGGTGTTCCTGGAACACCACGCGGATCGTGTCGAGGTAGTACTCGGCGGGCATGTCGAGCACCGCGTTGTACTCGTCGTAGAAGCGGCGGTGCGATTCGGCGTCGTCGAGGTCGCCCTTGACCAGGTTCTGGTAGAAGTCCCAGTGCGACATGAAGTGGCGCTCGGGATTCATCGCCATGAAACCGGTGTGCTGCAGGAAGCCGGGATAGACGCGGCGGCCCGCGCCCGGATAGTTCTGCGGCACCGGGTGGATGACGTTGTTCTGGAACCACGACAGCGGCCGCTTCGTAGCCAGGTTGTTCACCGAGGTCGGCGACTGGCGGGTATCGATCGGGCCACCCATCATCACCATCGAACGCGGCACCGGCTCGCCGCGCGCGGCCATCAGCGAAATCGCGGCCAGTACCGGGACGGTCGGCTGGCAGACGCTCATCACGTGCAGGTCCTTCGCGCCGATATGGCGGATGAACCCTTCGATGGTGCGCACGTAGTCGTCCAGCGTGAACGGCCCGGCCTCGCGCGGGACCATGCGCGCATCGACCCAGTCGGTGATGTAGACCTTGTGATCGCGCAACATGGTGCGCACGGTGTCGCGCAGCAGGGTCGCGTGGTGGCCCGACAGCGGCGCCACGATCAGCACCGGCGGCTGGCCGCGCATCTCGCCGATGGTGCCGGCGTCGTCGGTGTAGCGCTTGAAGCGCAGCAGGTTGCAGAACGGCGTGGACAGCACCGTCTTCTCGACCACCGGATAGACCTCGCCTTCCCACTCGATGGAGTGGATGTCGAAGGCCGGCTTCTCGTAATCCTTGCCGATGCGATGGACCAGTTCGTTGGCCGCGGCGATGCGCTCGGCGCCGGGCATGCCCGACAGCCAGCTGCCCGGCGTGGAGAACGCGCGTGCGTTTGCTTCCGCCCAATAGGTCAGCGGGGCCATCCAGGAGCGGGTGAGTTCATGGAGCTGGTAGAGGAACATCGGCGTCACGGTCGGCGGCTGCTGCGTCGCAGCATAACCGATGGGCCGGGCGGCGCCGTCAAGGGGCCGAAGGGGAAGGACGCCCGGAGGTCAGGCGCCCGCCGGGGCCAGCTCCAGGGCGGCCGTACTGTCGGCCAGCCCCGGCGCGAGCCAGCAGTGCGACCCCACCTGGCGCAGCCCCAGCGCCTGGAACCGGCGCCGGTAGAAGGCGGCCGGGCGGGCCTGGAACTCGTCCTCGTCGCCCTCGGTCTCGTCCTCGCGGGCGAAGCATTCGAGGAAGGCCACGCCGCCGCACAGTTCCGCCAGGCCGGGCAGGCCGCGGTCGAGCTCCTTCAGCGGCAGGTAGTGCATCACGTCGCTGCATACCAGCAGGTCCACCGGCGGGCAGGGACGCAGGCTGGCGAAATCGGAAAAGCGCGCCAGGTGCAGGTTGCGCTTCGCGCCATGGCGGGCGATGGCGTACTCGCTGCTGTCGAAGCCCAGGTACCGCGCCTTCGGCCGCAGCCGCAGCAGCGGTGCGCGCCAGGCGCCTTCGCCGCAGCCGATATCGAGCACCGTGCGCAGCGGACGTTCGAGGTGGTACTCGGCCGTGGCCACCGCCAGCGCCACCTTGCGCGCCAGGCGCTGCGCGCCGCCGATGCCGCGGCGGCGGTACCAGGTGTCGAAATAGCGCTGGTCGTAACGTTTGCTCATGGCGCGGGCGGTGAGGAAGCGGCCGCTACAATAGCCCGTGTCACCGCCGCCGTCGCCCCGCGCGCCCATGGAATCCGCATGCAAGCCTATCTCTGGATCAAGTCCGCGCACCTGCTGTTCGTGATGGCCTGGGTGGCGGCGGTGTTCTACCTGCCGCGCATCCTGATCAACCTGGTCGAAGCGGGCGACCAGCCGCTGGTGCGCGACCGGCTGATGCTGATGGGCCGGCGCCTGTACCGCTTCGGCCACGTGATGCTGGGCCTGGCGGTGGTCGCGGGCCTGGTCCTGTGGCTGGGCTACCGGGTGATCCCGGACTTCCCGACCATGGTCGGCGCCGGCAGCGGCTGGCTGCACGCCAAGCTGGCGCTGGTGGCGCTGCTGCTGGCGCATTTCATCGTCGGCGCGCGCTGGCTGCGCCGGGCCGGAGAGCCGGGTGCGCTGCCGACGACGCGCGCGCTGCGGCTGTACAACGAGGTGCCGGTCTTCCTGCTGCTGGCGGTGATCTGGCTGGTGCTGGCGAAGCCGTTCTGACCGCCGGCTCCGGACCGCCGGTCAGGCAGTCGCTCCGGAGACCCGGTCGCGCCCGTCCTGCTTGGCGCGGTACATCGCACCGTCGGCGCGGCGCAGCAGCGAGGCGGGGTCCTCGTCAGCTGCGCACAGGCTGGCCAGACCGATGCTGGCGGTGACCTGCAGGCCCTCGATGCCCAGCGCCTCGCCGGCCTCGCGCACGCGCTGGCGCATGAGTTCGAGTCGTGGCGTCGCCATCGGCAGGTCGACGCCGGGCAGCACCACCAGGAACTCCTCGCCGCCCATCCGCACCACGTCGCCGCGGTCGCGCATCGACGCGGCCAGGGCCTCGGCCACCGCCACCAGCACCTGGTCGCCCACGTGGTGGCCGTGCACGTCGTTGATGCGCTTGAACAGGTCGATGTCGACGAAGCCCACCGTGAGCGGTTCGCCGCTGTCGCGGGCGGACTGGAACAGTTGCTCCAGCCGCGCCAGGCCGCTGCGGCGGTTGGGCAGGCCGGTCAGCTCGTCGGTCGCGGCCAGCACCCGCATCGCATCGTGCTGGCGGCGCAGGTGGCTGAAGCGGCGGGTCAGGGCGTAGCCCATCGCGATCAGGAACCAGGTCACCGCCAGCTGCAGGATCTCGATGCGGTAGGACGCCAGCAGGCGGCTGTCGGCCAGTTCCGCCGCAATGATGGCCAGGAACGGCACGATCGAGACCACGCCCAGGACAGCGCCACGGTCGCCGCGGCGCAGCGACAGGCCGGTGACCGCCAGCAGCGCCAGGCAGGCCATGCCGAAGCCGGTCTCAAGCCCCGCCATCAACGCGCGCAGGCCGGCCGGCGGCAGCAGCGGCACCAGCAGGCCGGCCAACGCTGCCGCGGCCATGGCCCAGGCGACCGCCCGCCGCACCGGTGCCAGTGCGCCGGCCACGCCCGACTGTCGCCAGATGCCGTAAAGCAGGGCCGCGATGCCGAAAGCGGTGAACGCGGCCAGCCACCAGGACTCGTGGTCGCCCACCGGCAGCCACGGGCGCGGGTAGCCGCTCAATCCGCTGAGCACGGCCTGGCCCAGCACCAGGACCAGGCAGGCGGCGGCCTGCAGCACGAAACTGCGGTCGCGCGTGCCGATGAAGCCCATCAGCGCGGACATCGCCAGCGCCATCCCGATCGCCATGCAGGACACGCGCACCAGCAGGCGCATCGTGTCCATCTGCTGTACCGGGCTGGGCGCGCCGAGTACCACGGTGGGCCGCCAGTCCGCCTGCAGCGGCTCGGCCCAGGCCACCCGGATCGGCTCGCGGCTACCGGCCGCCGGCACCGCGACCAGTCCCACGCTGGTGCGGAAGCGCGAATCGCGCGTGCGCGCATCGTGCATGCGGCCGCAGACCTCGCGTTCGCCGAGCGCCACCATCACCTCGCCGGCGAACACGTTGAACACGTTGATCGCCTGCGGTACGCCCGGCCATCCGCCGGGGGGCGGCTCGATCCGGTGTTCGCGCAGGCCCTCGCGCATCCGTGGCGTGCAGGCGCGCATCGGCGCCGGCTCGGCCGCCGGGGCGCCGGCCAGCAGGAATTCGCCGGGCACGGCCGGCACCGCGGCC
>JAEXTE010000405.1 GCA_023453655.1 Pseudomonadota bacterium | reverse complement strand
GCGACGCAGGACTTCGGTTTCAGCGTGCACGTCGACGCCGCCTGGGGCGGCTACCTCACCACGCTGTTCCGGAATCCCGACGGCAGCCTGCGCGCGCTGGACGAGGTGCGGCAAGGCTTCGCCGCGTTCCCGCAGCCGGAAGTGCACGCCGCATTCGCGGCGCTGGCCGAGGTCGATTCGGTCACGGTCGACCCGCACAAGCTCGGCTACCTGCCCTACGGCGCCGGCGCCTTCGTCTGCCGCGACCAGCGCGCGATGCCGCTGCTGGCCGAGGCGGCCGACTACGTGTTCGGCGACGGCGAGGCCAGCGACTATGCCGCGCGCTACCGGCAACTCGGTCAGCTCGTCCCGGAAGGCTCGAAGTCCGGGGCCATGGCCGCGGCGGTGTACGTGAGCCATCGCGTGCTGCCGCTCGACCACGCAGGCTTCGGCATGCTGCCACGCCAGACCGTGCTGGCGGCGGAGGCGTTCCTGGCGCGCGCGCAGCGGTTTGCCCTGGAAATGGCGCAGGCCGCAGGCGTGGTCGTGCCGTTTGCCCCCGACAGCAACCTGGTCTGCCTGGCGCTCAATCCACGAGGCAACCGCACGCTCTCCCACGCCAATGCCTTCGTCCGCCGGCTGCACGACGAGCTGCGCTGCGACCCCGGACAGCCGCTGCAGCTCAAGCAGTTCTTCGCCTCGGTCACGACGCTGCGCCGCGACGTGGTCGGCGAAACGGACATGCGGCGCATCCTTGGCGCGCTCGGCATCGACCCGGACGGCCGCACCGAGGGGGAAGACGCCGACCGCCTGGTGATCCTGCGCCACACGCTGATGAACCCGTACCTGGTCGACCACGAGAACGGCATCAGCTACATCGACCGTTACTTCGAACACCTGCAGGCGCGGTTGCATGCGCTGCTGGCGGAGACGGCCCAAGGGCGGCCGCAGTGCGCCTGAGCGGACGGCACGGGCGCGCGCACGAACGGCATCGATGACGGGCAGGGTGAAGCCGCCGCTGGTGTACTCGTGCTCGGGCTGCTCCAGCGCCGCGCAGATGGCCAACCAACTGGCGCTGTGGCTCGACCGCGCGGGCGCGGCGGAGATGTCCTGCATCGCCGGCGTCGGCGGCGGCGTGGCCGGCCTGGTGCGCACCGCGCAGTCCGGACGCCCGATCCTCGCGCTGGATGGCTGCGTGTTGCACTGCGTGTCCGCCTGCCTGGCTCAGGCCGGCGTCCAGGCAGACGCGCACCTGACGCTGTCCGACTACGGCGTGGCCAAGCGCAGGCACGCCGACTTCGACCAGGCGCAGGCCCGCGCGGTATTCGAGGCGCAGGTGCTGCCCGCGGCGCGCGCGCTGCATCCCGCCGCCGGCGGCGACACGCTGGCAACGGCAGGGGCTTGACCTGGATCAGCGCGTGATCGCCGGCACGGCCGATAGGCTGCGCATCACCTGGCCGCGCGGGACCGCTGCGCACCGCACTGCGGCGCGCCGCACCAGGGCCGCAGGAACACGATCCCGTGCAGGAGCAGCCACCATCCGACAGCTTCCCACCCCTCCGCAGGCCCGGGCCGCACCGCTGGCGTCGCACCTGCTGCTCGCCTGCGCGCGCCACGGCATCGACCGCGTCGACGACGGCATGCTCGGATTGCTGGCGCTGCGCCGGCTGATGTCGGCCACGGCCGGGCGCCAGAAGCGCGCACTGGGCAGGCCGCTGCGCGACCAGGCGCGCGAATCGCAGGTGCGGCTGCGCGCGCACCGCTGCGCGCAACGCCTGCATGTCTCCACCGAGACCGCCGATTCCCTGGCCTCCCTGCTGTTCGCCGACGCCCTGCGCCAGCAGTCGCTGCAGGACGCCCACGCCGCGGCGCGAACCGTCCGTTCCGAATCCCACCCCGCAAGCCACGCCGCCATGGACCGATCCCACGCCCTGCTGCGCCTGATCCCACCTCCCGCGCGCTGGCGCCCCCTGCTGCGGCTCGCGCCGACGCCGCTGCGCGACCGGCTGGTCGCTCGCGCGCTGTCGCAAGCCCTGTCGCCGGCGCATATCGGCAGCGCGCTCGACGACATCACGGGGCGCCGCCTGGGCATCGAGATCGCAGACCTTGGCCAGCGCTGCGTGCTGGAGTGGCGCGATGGCCACCTGCACGTGGTGGATGCCCCGGCCGAAGCCACCGTGCGCGGCACGGCGACCGACCTGCTGCTGCTCGCCGCCCGTCTGGAGGACGCCGACACCCTGTTCTTCCAGCGCCGCCTGGTGCTCACCGGCGATACCGAACTCGGCCTCACCGTCCGCAACCTGCTCGACCGCATGCCCTTCGACGCGATGCCGCTGGCGCTGCGCATCGTCCTGCACCGCGGCGCGCGCTTCGCCCGCGCGGCGCGCGAGGCCTTCCGCGCCTGAGGGCATCGCGTCCTGTCCATCTGCAGACGCAGGCGGCAGACACTCCAGCCTGTCGCTTCCCTGATCGTACAGACACGGGATGCGCGCGTGCCGGGCCCCGCGCGTGGGCGCACTGCGCCCTGCGGTCCCACCTCCTGCGAAGCGGGGATGGAGACGGCGCATCCGTTGCCGATCTGACGGGCGGATCGCCTGCCGCGACCCGCTCGCGACATGAGCCGGCACGCGGCGACTGCCGCAGACGCCCGGTTCGACGCCTTCAGGCGCGCGGCTGCGCCAGCGAAGCCTTCCCCGGCTGGCCATCCCAGTAGCCGTTGTGCGCGCCCGCTGGCGCGGGCGCTTCGGGTGCGGCCAGGCCGGCATGGAAGCGCCGCACCACCTCCGCCATGCCCTCGGCCTGCGGTGACAGCCGCAGGATGCCCGCGCCCAGCGCCGCCAGTTCGTCGCGCAGCGGCAGCATGTCCACCACCTCGGCGCCCTGCACCTGGATGCCGTTGATGGTCATGAACGGCTCGCCCTCGCGGGTGGAGAGCGGCAGGCCGTCGGGATGCGCGATGCAGCGGAATCCGCACTGGTCCTTGGGCACGTCCAGCGCGCGCGCGGTGAAGCAGCGGGCCGAGTACGCCAGCGGCAGCCGTCCCCAGGCCGCCATCTCCAGCTCCGGCATCGCGCCGCCTTCGGACTCCAGCGCTTCGCGCAGTTCCTGCAGCAGTTGGCGGCCCTGCTCGACGCCGGGGACCCAGCGGTACAACCCGTCGTCCATCAGCATCGCCAGGGCGCGGTGGTTGTACACGTTGAGCGTCGGCCCGCCGACGAAGGGCAACCGGCGTTCGCGGCAGACCTGCACCGCGGACAGGTCGTTGGCCTCGATCCGGTACGTGCCGTTGTCGACCTGGCGACGCAGAACGCCCAGCTCCGACTCGGCCTCGATCAGCGCCAGCGTCGAGAGCACCACCTCCTTGCCGGCGGCGACGAGTTCCTGCGCGATCGCCATCCAGTCCTGCAGGCGCAGCTCGCGGCGCTTGCTGCAGATGGTCTCGCCCAGGTAGACGATGTCCACAGGCCAGCCAGCAACGTCGCGATAGAAGGCGAGCGTGCGCTCGCGCGGCCAGAAATACTGCAGCGGCCCAAGACTGAGTTTCATCGGTGCGTTCTCCTGCCCACGCTCAATGCCAGGCGCGGTGGTAGGGACCGAGCGTGGTCTGCTGCCCTTCCGCGTGCGCGGTCAGCGCCTGCTGCCAGGCGGCCTCGGTGGTCCAGCGCTGCGGATCGGCACGGTAGCGGTCGATCGCGCGGCGCCAGGTGGAAGCCACCGCGCGCACGTAGGCCACGCCGCGCTGCCGCCCCTCGACCTTCAGCGCCACCACCCCTGCCTGCGCCAGCTGCGGCAGCAGCTCCAGCGTATTGAGGCTGGTCGGTTCCTCGAGCGCGTGGAAGATCTCGCCGCCCACCGCGTACCGCCCCTTGCAGACGGTGGGATAGCCAGCCGGCTCGGCATCGCCGAAACGATCGATCAGCATGCCGTTCAGGCGCACGCTGCGGCTGCTGTCGGCATGCTCTTCCCAGCGCACGAAGCTGGCCGGCGAGCAGACGCCATGGCGATTGGGCGAGACCCCGGTGACGTAGCTCGACAACTGGCAGCGGCCTTCGACCATGATGCACAGGCTGCCGAATGCGAACACTTCCAGCGGGACCGGCGAGGCCGCGCACAGGCGCTGCACCTGCTGCAGCGCCAGCACCCGCGGCAGCACCGCGCGGGCGATGCCGAAGTGTTCGTAGGCGTAGGTCAGCGCCGCGGCGGTGGTAGCCGAGCCCTGCACCGACAGGTGCCGCGCCAGCCCCGGATGGGCGCGGCAGGCGTAGTCCAGCACGCCCATTTCCGCGGCGATGATCGCGTCCACGCCCAGCTCCGCGGCATGGTCGACCGCGCCTTGCCAGTACGGCAGGCGCACGCTGTCGGGGTAGGTGTTGAGGGCAAGGTAGACCTTGCGCCCGCGCGCGTGCGCATAGGCGATGCCGCGGCGCAGTTCCTGTTCGTCGAAGTTCAGGCCGGGGAAGGCGCGCGCGTTGGTCTGGTCGCGGAACCCCGCGTAGACCGCGTCGGCGCCCGCATCGATCGCGGCCTGCAGCGCGGGCAGGTTGCCCGCAGGACATACCAGTTGCATCAGCGACTCCCTGTGTCGATCGTATCGGCCATCGGCGCCGGTGGCGGCGCGCGCATCCCCTGCAGCTGCGCCCACAGCGCATCGACGCGGCGCTCCACCTGCGGGTCCGGCACGATCGGCCGGCCCCATTCGCGATCCGATTCGCCGGGCCACTTGCGGGTCGCGTCGAGCCCGAGCTTGGAGCCGAGGCCCGCCACCGGCGAGGCGAAGTCGAGGTAGTCGATCGGCGTGTTCTCGACCAGCAGCATGTCGCGCGCCGGGTCCACCCGGGTGGACAGCGCCCACAGCACCTGGCCCCAGTCGCGCACGTCGATGTCGTCATCGGCGACGATCACGAACTTGGTATAGGTGAACTGGCGCAGGTACGACCAGACCGACATCATCACGCGCCGCGCGTGGCCGGCATACTGCTTGCGGATCGACACCACCGCGATGCGGTACGAACACGCCTCCGGCGGCAGGTGGAAATCCACGATCTCCGGGAACACCCGCTGCAGGATCGGCACGAACACGTCGTTGAGCGCGGCCGACAGCACCGAGGGCTCGTCGAAGGGCGCGCGCCCCATGTAGCTGCCGTGGTAGATCGCGCCCTGGCGCAGGCGCATGCGCTCCACGGTCAGCACCGGGAACATGCCCTGTGCGTTGTAGTAGCCGGTGTGGTCGCCGAACGGCCCTTCCAGCGCGGTGTCGCCCGGATGGATGAAGCCTTCGAGCAGGATCTCGGCACCGGCGGGCGCATCCAGGCCGGTCGTCTCGCTGTGCCAGACGCGCGTGCGCTCGCCGCGCAGCAGTCCGGCGAACTCGTATTCGGACAGGGTATCGGGGATCGGTGCGACCGCGGCCAGCATCGTCGCCGGGTCCGCGCCGATCGCCACCAGTACCGGGAACGGCTGGTCCGGATGCTGCTGCCGCCAGGCAGCGTAGTCGAGTGCGCCACCGCGATGCGGCAGCCAGCGCATGATCAGGCGGTTGCGCGCGACCGGCTGCTGCCGGTAGATCGCCACGTTCTGGCGCTTGCGCTGCGGCCCGCGGGTGACGACCAGGCCGAAGGTGAGCAGGCGGTCGACATCCCCGGGCCAGCAATGCTGGATCGGCAGCCGCGACAGGTCGACATCCCCGCCTTCGAGCATGTGCTCGCAGAACGCGGCCTCGCGCACGCGCCGCGGCGCGGCATGCGCCAGCTGCGCCAGGCCGGGCCAGGCGCCCAGCGCCTCGCGCACCGATCCCGGCCAGTCGGGTTCCTTGAGCCGCGCCAGCAGTTCGCCCAGTTCGCGCAACGAGGACAGCGGCCGGTCGCCGAGCGCGAGCTCGATCCTGCGGCGATGGCCGAACAGGTTGCCCAGCAACGCGTGCTGGGAGCCGGCCGGACGACGCATCAGCAGCGCCGGGCCCTGTTCGCGCAGCGCACGCAGGCTCAGCGCGGTGCTCTCGAGCACGGGATCGACCGGGATCCCGATCTCCAGCAGTTCGCCGCGTGCCGACAGCCGCGACAGGAAGGCGCGCAGGTCATGGAAACTCATGCGCGTGCCGCCCGGCTGCGTGCGGCTGGCGGAGACGCCGGACGCGGCGACGCGAGGCACGCCTTGTCCCGCGCACGGAGCGCGGCGCCGGATCGACGCCACCCACACACCCGGTCCCCCATCACGCCTCCGCACCCGCCACTGCAGCGCGCGATGATGCCGGGGGACGGCGGCGCGCCACCTGACCTGGATCAAGTGCAGGCGAACGCGCCGCAGGTTGCGTTCGCGACGTGCACGGACCTGCCACCTGCCGCGCCGCTGCGGACGCCTACCGGCGACTGCCGCCTGGGCGCAGTCGCCCGCGCCCGCCCGAGCGGTGGCACAGGGTGGGCGGCGTCCGCCGCCGGCCACTCCCTCACGGCGCCGCACCGGAGCTGCGACCCGCGCATTCGGGCCGCGGCGAAGCCGATGCCGCCGGCGGCTACCAGAACAGCGTGTACAGCGCCGCGAGGATCGCCAGCACCGCAACCGCACCGGCGTTGAACGCGCCGCTGGTGCGGTAGTCCACGTCGCGGGTCTGGATGATGTCCGTCTCCGGCGCATGCCGCGTCAGCAGCGACACCACCACCGCCAACGCCAGCGCCAGCAGGAACACCAGGCCGACCCGGTCGATGAACGGCAACGATGGCCAGGCCAGCTTGAGCACGATCGACAGCGCGAACGAGCCGATCGCCGCGGCCAGCGCGCCCGCCTCGTTGGCGCGCTTCCAGAACAGTCCCAGCACGAAGATCACCACGATGCCGGGGGTGAAGAAGCCGGTGTATTCCTGGATGTACTGGAAGGCCTGGTCGAAGCTGCCCAGCAAGGGCTTCGCGGTGAGGATGCCGAGCAGCACCGCGACCGCCGCGGCAATGCGGCCCACGCGCACCAGCCGCTGCTGGTCCGCATGGACGGCCCGCTTGGCGTAGAAGTCCAGGGTGAAGATCGTCGCCACCGAATTGATCTTGGACGCGAGCGAGGCCACGATCGCCGCCACCAGCGCCGCGAACACCAGGCCCAGGATGCCGGTGGGCAGCAGCCGCATCATCGTCGGATAGGCCTCGTCCGGGCGCGAGAGATCGGGCGCCAGCATCACCGCGGCGATGCCCGGCAGGACCACGATCACCGGCATCAGCAGCTTCAGGAACGCCGCGAACAGCACGCCCTTCTGCGCTTCGTTGATGTCCTTCGCCGCCAGCGCGCGCTGGATGATGTACTGGTTGAAGCCCCAGTAGCTGATGTTCATGATCCACATGCCGCCGACCAGCACGCTGATGCCCGGCAGGTCCCTGTAGAACGGGTTGTCGGGATGCAGGATCATCTCGAAGTGGCCCGGATGCTCGGCCCAGAGCCGGTTGAAGCCGGCCACGATCCCGTTGCCCTCGCCCAGCTGGTTGAGCGTGAGCCCGGCAACCAGCAGGCCGCCCAGCACCAGCAGGGTCACCTGCACGATGTCGGTCAGCGCCACCGCCTTCAGCCCGCCGTAGAGCTGGTAGGCCAGCGCGAACACGCCGATCAGCACCACCGCCAGCATCTGGTCCATGCCGGTGACCTGGCTGACCGCGATCGCGCCCAGCCACAGGATCGAGGTGATGTTGACGAACACGTACAGGCCCAGCCAGAACACCGCCATTACCGTGCGGATGCGGCTGCCGTAACGCTGTTCCAGGAACTGCGGCATGGTGTAGATGCCGTTGCGCAGGAACACCGGCAGGAACCATTTGCCCACGATGAGCAGGCTCGCCGCGGCCATCCATTCGTAGGAGGCGATGGCCAGGCCGATGGCGTAGCCCGAGCCGGACATGCCGATGATCTGTTCGGCCGAGATGTTGGCCGCGATCAGCGAGGCGCCGATGGCCCACCAGGGCAGGGCCTTGCCGGCAAGGAAGTAGTCTTTCGCGTCCTTGCTGTGTCCGGCCTTCTCGCGCGAAACCCATTGCGCCAGCACGAACACGCCGGCCAGGTAGGCCAGCACGATCCCGACATCCAGGTTCGACAGCTGCATCGCTTGCTCCGGGCGCGGGCGCGGCCGCCGGCCGCATCCGCTCGAGGTTGCCTGCCGGGCCCCCCCGCGCGCCCCCGCCTCGGGGCGCCGTCGGGCACCGTGCCCC
>JAEXTE010000375.1 GCA_023453655.1 Pseudomonadota bacterium | reverse complement strand
ATGCAGGACCACGTCCTGGTGCACGCGCACCCAGTCCACGTACAGGCGCTGCGGGAACTGGCTGCCGCTGTCCGGGCTGCCCGGCCAGCTGCCGCCGACCGCGACGTTGAGCAGCAGGAAGAAGGGCTGGTCGAACACCCACGCGCCATGGGCCTCCACCTGCGCGCGCGTGACCGCATGGAACTGCACGTCGTCGACGAACCAGCGGAAGCCGCGGTCGTCCCATTCCACCGCATACACGTGGTAGTCCAGGTCGACCCGCCGGCCGAGGTCGTGGGTGCCGGTGAACGGCGTGGTCCCGCCCGAATAGCCCGGACCGTGCAGCGCGCCGTGTGTGAGCGTCGGCTCGGAGCCTACGTGCTCCATGATGTCGATCTCGCCGCTGAGCGGCCAGCCGACCGTGGCGAAGTTGCCGCCCAGCATCCAGAACGCCGGCCAGACGCCCTGGGTCTGCGGCAGGCGCATGCGCGCCTCGATGCGGCCGTGCCGGAACTCCTGCCTGCCGCGCGTGACCATCCGGCTGGAGCTGTACTGGCAGGCGCCGTACCAGCACGACGCGCCCGCCGGCGCGCCGCGCCGCGCTTCGATCACCAGCACGCGGCTGCCGGCCAGGGTGTCGTACTGGATGAAGGCGTTGCCGCCGTCGGTGTAGTACTGCAGTTCCTGGTTGCCCCAGCCGTGGCCCCCGGTCTCGAAGCTCCAGCTGGCCGCGTCGATCGTCTCGAACTCGTCGGCCCAGACCAGGACGCGGCTGGTGGCGGCCGGGACTGCCGCGGCGCGGCGCATGCCGGCATCCGAGGCGCAGGCCGGTGCGGTGGCCAGCATCGCCAGCAGCGATGCCACCAGCAGGCTGCGCCTTCGAGGCGTGGATCGGTGCATGCGTCGCTTCCCCCGGTATGCGGCCGCAGCCGCGCGTCAGCGGACCTGCGCCAGCCAGGCCGACAGGTTGTAGTAGTTGCTCACGCGGGCGATGCGCCCGTCGCGGACCTCGAAGAAGGCGCCGCCGGGCAGCACGTAGCGCTGGCCGCGCGCCGGCGGCAGGCCCTCGTCGTTGGCCAGGTATTCGCCATGTACCACGTACTCGGCCGCGACCCGCGCGCCGTCGGCGGTGGACATGACCACGACGTCGCGCAGCTGCTCGCGGTAGCAGCGGTCCATGCGCACCATGAAGGCGGCGAAAGCCTCGCGCCCGGTCTCGCGGGGGCCCTCGTTGAGGTCGTGCGCCACGTCGTCGGCCAGCAGCGCCAGCATCGCGTCGCGGTCGCCGCGGTTGAACGCGGCGTAGTAGGCCAGCACCAGTTCGGTGCCGCGGTCGTGCAGGCGGTTGCCGTCGATGCGCATCGCGCGGGGTCCTGAGTGGCTCGCGCGGGCGCGCGCCCCGGGGATCATAGCGCGGCGGCTAGTTCGGCTTGACGAACAGGTCGCGGTGGAAGAAGTAGACCTCGCGGGCGAGGAACTCCCAGCGGGTGCGGAACGAGCGGAAGCGGGTGGTCGGCGTCGGCGAGCCCAGCGCGTCGATGCCCAGGCCACGGCACAGCCGCAGGGCGCGCGCCATGTGCAGCGGGTCGCTGACCACGATCGCGCGCTGCAGGCCGTTCTCCTGCATCAGGCGGCGCGCCTCGAACAGGTTCTGGTAGGTGGTCTGCGATATCGACTCGATCAGGATCGCATCCTCGGGCACGCCGGCCCGCATCGCGTAGCGCCGCGCGACCTGGGATTCGGCGAAGCGCGCGCCGCCGCCGCCGTAGCCGCCGGTGAAGATCAGCTTGTCCGCCAGCCCGCTGCGGAACAGGTCCAGGCCGTGCTCGATGCGCGCCTTGAACACCGGTGAGGGCACCGCGTCGTAGGCGGCCGCGCCCAGCACGATCACCGCGTCGGCCGGCGCGGCCTGGTC
This sequence comes from Pseudomonadota bacterium, assembly GCA_023453655.1. GTDB lineage: Bacteria > Pseudomonadota > Gammaproteobacteria > Xanthomonadales > Xanthomonadaceae > Luteimonas > Luteimonas composti. Next base: position 2,500 of record JAEXTE010000375.1, on the reverse strand, counting down.
GCGTTCGCCGACCCAGTGGATCCAGTACGCCACCCCGCCCAGCCACAGCGCGCACAGCAGGGCCAGCCGCATCAGCAGCCGCGGCCAGCGCCTTGGCCGGGGCCTGCGCCTCACGCCTGCCCCCAGGGCAGGTGGTCGGGATCGACGTTGCCGCCGGTCAGCACCACGCCGACGCGCTTGCCTGCGAAGCGCGCCGGCTGCGCGAGCACGGCGGCCAGGGCGATCGCGGACGACGGTTCGACCAGCAGCTTCAGTTCGGCCAGCAGGCTGCGCATGGCGGCGACGGTCTCCGCGTCCTCGACCGCGACGACGGCCGGCGCGCGCGCCTGCAGGATCCGGAAATTGGGTTCGCCCAGCAGCGCGCGCAGCCCGTCGCACAGGGTGTCGGGGGCGAACGTCGGCACGCGTTCGCCGCGCTGCAGCGAGTCGCGCGTATCGGCCGCGCCCGCCGGCTCGGCCAGCACCAGCTCGACGGCCGGCGCCAGCCCCGCCAGCGCGATGGCCGTCCCGCCGGCCAGGCCACCACCGCCGACCGGTACCACCACCGCGTCCAGCGCGGGCGCCTGCGACAGCAGTTCCAGTGCCGCGGTGCCCTGGCCGGCGATGACGCGCGCATCGGCGTAGGGATGCACGAGCACCGCGCCGGTGGCCTCCTGCACGCTGGCGCAGGTGGCTTCGCGCGCTTCCAGCGTGGCGTCGCAGCGGTGCAGGACCGCACCGAAGCCGGCGATCCGGGAGAGTTTCGTGGCGACCGCGCCGTCCGGGACCACCACGTGGCAGGGGATGCCGCGCAGGCGCGCGGCCAGCGCCAGGGCCGCGCCGTGGTTGCCGGACGAATGCGTGACCACGCCGCGCGCCGCGTCCTCCGCGTCGAGCGAGAACACCGCGTTGCAGGCGCCACGGAACTTGAACGCGCCGCCGCGCTGCAGCGGTTCTGCCTTGAACAGCAGTGCGCAGCCGGCAGCGGCATCGAGCGCGTCGGCGCGCAGCAGCGGGGTGACGGAAGCGTGCGGCGCGATTCGCGCGGCCGCCTCCAGTACGTCGTCCAACTGCGGCAGTGGAAAGGCGGCAGGCATCTCCCACAGACTAGCCGATCGCCCAGGGAGGTGTTCAGGAAGCGCAACGGGCCCGGGGCAGGATTAAGCACGGATTCAAAACGCCGGGCCGATGCTGCTGTTCCGCAGGAACGGGGGTGCGCCATGATCCGCAAGCTGTTGATCCCGCTGGTGGCCGCAGCGGCGCTGTCGGGCTGCGCCAGCGACTACTACTACCGCGGCAGCGGCGGCGGCGACTACTACTACGGCAGCCCCGCCTATTCCGGGTACTACGGCGCACCCTACAGTTCGCTGGGCTACGGCCATGGCGGCTGGTACGGCGGCCTGGGGTACGGATACGGCCATTACGCGCCTTATCGCCGCTACTACGGCTACGGCGGCTGGTACGGCTCGCCCTACTACGGCTACTCGCCCTGGCCGTCCTATTACTACCCCTATCGCCCGCGTCCGCGGCCCCGTCCGGGTCCCGACGGGGAGCCGCCGGCGGCCGGCGTCGAGCGCGTGACCGGTGGCAACCTGCCGCCCCGGCGCCAGGTCGTGCCCTCTCCGCAGCAGGCCGCGCCGGTCGCCCGGCCGCAGCGCCGGGAAATGTCGCAGCCGCTGCGCCGGCAGGCTCTGCCGTCGGGCCCCGCCGTGTCGCCGCAGCCGCGCATGCCGCAGCGCGCGGCGTCCCAGCCGCTGGCGCCCCGGATGGAGCGGCCGGCCCCCCGCATGGCCCCGCAGTCGGTGCCGCGCGCCCAACCCCGCATGGAGCGGCCGGCGCCGAGGATGGAGCGCCGCGCGATGCCTTCGCCACAGCGTGACCGCCGTGCCGAACCGTAGGTCGCAAACCGCTTGCGCCGCGCGCGGGGCGGGTTCAAGCTAACCGCACTGACCGGTTGCGTCGGATTCCGACGTAATCAGGTCCAGAGCGACAAAGTTCCGCTTATGTCGACTCCCGGCGGGGGATACCGGATCCCCCCTGTTCCGCTCCCGCCGGGCGTCGGCGCCTGACGAGGCGCCGCCCCAGGGCGCGCCGGGCCGCCCGCCACTGCGGGGCGCCAGAAAAGAATGGGGCCGGATGTCCCCCGACATCCGGCCCCTTTGCTTCCCCGGGTTGTGCTTGGCCAGCCCTGTTCCAATCTCCGGCCGCGCCCCCCAAGACGCTTGCCAATCCGGGTGCGGGGGAGAGGTTCGCAGGAAGCGTGCCAACTTTCCCCGGGATCGCCCGGACCGGCCCTCCGAGGGTCCCGCGCGCACTTGCAGGGGCCCGCGTCGGTCCGGAACATGCGCCGGCGCCGCGCCCGGCGTGGATGCGGACCAGACCATGAGCCACGACTTCCATCGCTACGACGTCATCGTGATCGGCGGCGGCCATGCCGGCACCGAAGCCGCGCTGGCCGCGGCGCGCGCCGGCGCACGCACCCTGCTGCTGACCCACAGCATCGACACCGTCGGTGCGATGA
>JAEXTE010000305.1 GCA_023453655.1 Pseudomonadota bacterium | reverse complement strand
CCGGCCGCGCCAGCCTGCCGCCCGCGGGCGGCAGGTCCTGCAATGCCTACTTCGTGGCGGTGGTCACCGTCGCGCCGTGGGCCAGCTCCGCCGGGGGATCGACCACCACGGTCTCGCCCGGCCCCAGGCCCGACAGCACCTCGCGGTCGTCGCCCAGCTTGCCGCCCGCCTCGACCTTGCGCAGTTCGGCCGTTTCGCCGGCGCCCACGAACACCGCGTCGCCGCCGTCGCGCTGCACCACCGCGGCGGCCGGCACGCGCACCCCGCGCCTGGGCTCGGCACCCTGCTCCGGTGCCTTTTCCAGGAAGCTCACGGTCACGCCCATGTCCGGCACGATGCGCGCGTCCTTTTCCTTGAGCGCCACGCGCACCTTGACCGTGGCCTTGCCACGGTCGGCGGTCGGGATGATCGCGATCACCTCGGCCGGGATCTTCCAGTCCGGATACGAATTGAGCGTGGCCTCCACCGGCATCTTCGGCTGCACGCGGCCGATGTAGGCCTCGCCGACGTCGACCTCGACCTCGAGCGAATCCATGTCGACGATGGTGCCGATGCCGGTGCGGGTGAACCCGCCGCCGGCCGACAGCGGCGAGACGATCTCGCCCGGCTGCGCGGCCTTGGCGATCACCACGCCGGAGAACGGCGCCCGCACCACGGTGTTGTCCACGCCGATATCGGAGATACGGAGGCTGTCGCCGGCCACCTGGGCGTTGCGGCGCGCGCTTTCCAGCTGCGCGCGCAGCGCGTCGCGGGTGGCGACGGCCTGGTCGACCTGCGCCCTGGACACCAGCTGCTGGCCGACCAGCGCCTGCAGGCGCCGGGCATTGGCCTCGGCCTCGGCAAGCTGCGCCTGCACGCGCGCGATCTCGCTGCGCGCGGCCGCCAGTTGCGAGGCCGACAGCGCGCGCTGCGCATCGGCGTCGATCGGATCGAGCGTGGCCATGACCTGGCCTTCCTCCACCCGCATGCCTTCCTCGATGCGCACCTCGCGCACGCGGCCGGTGATCTTGGCCGAGACCGTGGCCATGCGTCGCGCCACCACGTAGCCGGAGGCATCGAGCACGGACGCCGGCGCATTGCCGGCCGCCAGCGACACCGCCGTCGCCGTGCGCACCGGTACGGCGCGGTCGCGGGCGAACAGCCACCAGCCGGCCAGCGCCAGAACGGCGACGGCGAAAATGGCGCCCAGCGCGATCCACAGCCCCTTGCGCGAAGGCGGCGGGCCGGGCGAGCGGTCGATGCGGAGTTCCCTGAGCAGGTCGGCGTTTGTATTCATCGAAGGACAGGACGGGGACCGGCGGCCATTGTGACCCGGCAGCGCCGGCGACGTCGGACAGCCTAGCCGTTGCGCCCGCCGTCCACTGCTGACAGCTGTCATGCGCTTGGCCTGACGAGGCGCGGTACCGCAGGGGCGCACCGCCGACCAGACTCGCCATCGTCCCACCATGGAGTCCTGCGGATGGACCGACGCTTTCCCCTTGCCCAGCTGCGCGGCGCCAGCAAGCGCTACGGCGACCGGCTCGCGCTCGACCGGCTCGACCTCGGCCTGCACGCCGGCCAGGTGACGTCGCTGCTCGGCGCCAACGGCGCAGGCAAGAGCACCGCGGTCGGACTGCTGCTGGGCCTGCTGGCCGCCGACGCGGGCGAGGTCAGCGTGCTCGGCGGCGCGCCGGGCTCCGATGCCGTGCGCCGGCAGTGCGGGACGATGCTGCAGCAGGCCGGGATCCCCGAACGGCTCACCGCCGGCGAAGTGCTGGCGCTGGTGCGCAGCAACTACCCCGATCCGCTGGCGCTGGACGAATGCGTCGCGCTCGCCGGCCTGGACCGCCTGCTCGATCGTCGCTACGGCGCCTTGTCCGGCGGGCAGCAGCGCCGGCTGCAGTTCGCGCTGGCGATCTGCGGCCGCCCGCGCCTGCTGTTCCTGGACGAACCGACAACGGGCCTCGACGTCGCCGCGCGCCAGGCGCTGTGGGCCGCGGTGCGCAGCCGCGTGGCCGAGGGCTGCGCGGTGCTGCTGACCACGCACTACCTGGAAGAGGCCGAGGTGCTGTCGGACCGCGTGGCGGTGATCGAAGGCGGCCGGCTGCTGGCCGAAGGCAGCGTCGACGAGATCCGCGCGCGCGTCTCGCTGCGGCGGATCCGCTGCGTGTCGAACGTGGCGGCAGCGGTCGTGGCGCAGTGGCCGGGGGTGCATGGAGCGACGCGCGAAGGCGGCACCCTGCGCATCGTCGCCGAGCCGGCCGAGCCGGTGCTGCGCCGCCTGCTCGAGGCCGACCCGCGGCTGTCGGACCTGGAGATCCATCGCGCGGGCCTGGCCGAGGCCTTTCTCGCGCTCACCAACGCATCCACCCGCGAGGCCGCCTGATGAACGCCAATGCCCTGCCCGCTTCGCGCGCCTGGCGCGCCTATGCCCTGGAAGCGCGCTGCGAATTGCTGCGCATGCTGCGCGAGCCGGCGTTCTGCATTCCGGTCATCGTGTTCCCGGCGCTGTTCTACGTGCTGTTCGGCGTGCTGCTCAATCGCGGCAATGCCGGCGCCGCGCAGTACCTGCTGGCCAGCTACGGCGTGTTCGGCGTGATCGGCGCGGCCATGTTCGGCTTCGGCGTCAGCATCGCGACCGACCGCGACCGCGGCTACCTGCGGCTGCGCCGTGCCCTGCCCACGCCGCCCGGCGCGCTGCTGCTGGCGCGCATGGCGATGGCGGCGCTGTTCGCCCTGCTGATTTCGCTGCTGCTGGCGTTGCTGGCGGCGGGCCTGGCCGGCGTGCGGCTGGCGCCGGGGCAGTGGCTGGGCCTGCTGGCGGTCAACGTGGCCGGCGTGCTGCCTTTCGCGGCGATCGGCCTGTGGGTGGGCAGTACGGTCAGCGGCAACGCGGCGCCGGTCGTGCTCAACGTGGTGTACCTGCCGATGGCCTTCCTGTCGGGGCGGTGGCTGCCGCTGTCGATGCTGCCCGACTGGCTCGCGCGCCTCGGTCCCGCATGGCCGGCCTACCACCTCGCGCAGCTCGCGCAGAAAGTGGGGGGCCACGACGACGGCGGACCGGCATGGTTGCATGCGCTGGTGCTGGCGGTGGTGGCCAGCGTGTTCTTCGTGCTCGCGCGGCGCCGGCTCGCGGCCGCCGACTGACGATCCCTGCCGGCGACAAGA
>JAEXTE010000260.1 GCA_023453655.1 Pseudomonadota bacterium | reverse complement strand
GGCTGCAGCACGATGGCGTGGCCGCCGAGCTGGAAGGCGCCCAGCTCGAAGCTGGTGCGGGTGCGCATGGAGGGATTGAAGAACACCAGCGCGATCGACCGGCCCCTGAGCTCGTCGCCGATGCGGTTGCGCTTGTACAGCGCGGCCTGCGTGAGCAGCGCATCGAGGTCGGCGCGGCTCCAGTCCTGGGTATTCAGGAAATGCTTCATCGGCGGCATCCAGTGGAGTAGATCATCGGGTTTGGCGGTGCAGAAACGAAAAAACCCAGCCTGCGGGCTGGGTTTCGGCATGACGGAGACAACGTCCGGTCGACCCAGCTCAGGCGCAGGAATCCGGTCGGCGCGCACGCGAGGTCATCCCGGCCGCCATGCGGGCGGAGGTCAGGATGTCGGCGTGGGCAGGGGCGTTTTTCACCGCGCGAATGGTCGCACGGGCGGCCGGTGCGCTGCAACAGAAAGCTGCACTCAGGGAGTTTCGCCGGCAACCACCGGAGTCACCGAGACCCGCACCTGGACCCGGTTGCCCGGGTCGGCCGGCAACCGCGAGCGGTACTTCACGCCGCGGTGCACGTAGTCCACGTCGTAGCCGATCGGGCGCCGGAACTCGCGTTCGATCGGCACCATGCGGCACTCGCCGCCGGCCGAAGGCGCCACTTCCTCGACCTTGGGATCGGGGGTCAGCGCGCCACGGACCGCACCGATGACCCGGGCGAAGCCGGTCTTCTCCTCCGCGTCCTCCACCGGGGTCGAGGCTTCGCAGCGCTCGACCATGCTGGTGGCGCGCAGGGTCTGGTAGACCGGCTCGGCACGCAGCACCTGGGCGTACTCCATGCGCACGTTCTCCTGCGCCCGGGACGCCGGCGCATCGCCCTGCTGCGCCAGGGCCGGCACGGCCAGGCACAGCAGCAGCGCGCCGGGGAGGCGGCGGCGGGCACGGGAGAAAGTTTCCAGGCGGACCATCGACACCAGTGTAGGCCGCAAGGCGGGCGATGGGCTGAACCCGCGCCGCACGGAGCGCTCCGCGGTGCGCCCGGCCATGCGCGCCCGCGCCGGCGCCCGGGCCTCCGCGGTATGCGCTGGCGCGCGTACGCTCTAGAATCGCCTGCTTTCGCCCGCCGCGTGCCGATGTCCCTGCGCCTGTACAACAGCCTGACCCGCCAGGTCGAAGCCTTCGCGCCGCTCGACCCTGCCTGCCCGACCATGTACCTGTGCGGGCCCACGGTCTACAACTACGTGCATATCGGCAATGCGCGCGGGCCGGTGGTGTTCGGCGTGCTGGCGGCCCTGCTCCGCCGCCGGCACGGCGCCCTGCGCTACGCGCGCAACATCACCGACGTCGACGACAAGATCAACGCCGCCGCGCGCGAGCAGGGCGTGCCGATCGCGACGATCACCGACCGATTCGCCGCCGCCTACCGCGAGGACATGGCCGCGCTGGGCGTGGAAGGCGCCTACGCGCCCGACCTCGAGCCGGCCGCGACCGCGCACATCGCGCAGATGATCGAGATGATCCAGCGCCTGGTCGAGGCCGGGCACGCCTACGCCGCCGAGGGCCACGTGCTGTTCGCGGTCGACACCTTCCCCGGCTATGGCAGGCTGTCGCGCCGCGATCCGGACGACATGCTCGCCGGTGTGCGCGTGGAAGTGGCGCCGTACAAGCGCAATCCGGGCGACTTCGTGCTGTGGAAGCCGTCGGACGAGACGCTGCCCGGCTGGGACTCGCCCTGGGGCCGCGGCCGACCGGGCTGGCACATCGAATGCTCGGCGATGGCGGCCACCCACCTGGGCGAGACCATCGACATCCACGCCGGCGGCGTCGACCTGCAGTTCCCGCACCACGAGAACGAGGTGGCGCAGAGCGAGTGCGCGCACGGCGGACGCGTGTTCGCCCGCACCTGGCTGCACAACGGCATGCTGACGCTGTCGGGCGCGAAGATGTCCAAGTCCGTCGGCAATATCGAGAAGGTGCACGACCTGGTCCGCCAGCATCCGCCCGAGGCGCTGCGCTACGCGCTGCTGTCGGCGCACTACCGCCAGCCGCTGGACTGGTCGGACGGGTTGATCGAACAGAGCGTGCGCACGCTCGACCGCCTGTACGGCACGCTGCGCGACCTCGCCGACGTGGAGGCCACGGCCGCCATCCCGGCGGGCGTGGACCTGGCGCTCGACGACGACCTCAACACGCCCGCGGCGCTGGCCGAACTGGCCCGCATCGCCGCCGAGGCGCGCAAGGCGCAAGGCCAGGCCGACCGCGCGCGCCTGAAGGCCGAGCTGCTCGGCGCGGGCCTGGCGCTGGGACTGCTCCAGCAGGATCCGCAAGCGTGGTTCGCGCGCGGCGCCTCCGGCGAGGACGATGCACGCATCCAGGCCCTGGTCGACGAACGTGCGGCGGCCAAGAAGTCGCGGGATTTCGCCCGCGCCGACGCGATCCGCGACCAGCTCGCGGCCGAGGGCATCCTGCTCGAGGACACGCCGCAGGGCGCGCGCTGGAAGCGTGCCTGAAGCCCGCACGCATCGTCTTCGCACGTGCTGCCCCATCCTGCGTCCAGCGATGGCATCGGCAGGCCGCAGGCCCGGCCAGGCCGCTGCCGGAGCTTCCCACGCGACCGCCCCCACCCCTCCCGGCCCGCCGGCAGGCGCCCAGACAGGACCCCAGTGAACGACACGCCCTTCCCGCTCGAACCCACCGCCGCCGAGGCCCAGGCCGCGATCCGCGAGGAATTCGCCTTCTTCGGCGACTGGTCCGAGCGCTACCAGTACCTGATCGACCTGGGCCGCAAGCTGCCTGCGTTCCCGGATGAACTGCGCATCGAGGAGCACCGCCTGCTCGGCTGCCAGTCGATGGTGTGGATCGTCCCGTCGGGCGATGCCTCGCGCCTGGATTTCGCGGCCGCCAGCGATTCGGCCATCGTCTCGGGCCTGATCTTCCTGGCGCTGCGCGTGTACTCCGGGCGCAGCGCGCGCGAGATCATCGACACCGACGCGAGCTACATCGCCGACATCGGCCTGGCCAGGCACCTGTCGCCCACCCGCAGCAACGGGCTGGCCTCGCTGCTGGCCTTCATCCGCGAGACCGCGCAGCGCGCGCTGGGGTGACACCGCGCCCGGCCACCGCGTTTGCCGACAGCCGCGCGGCGCCGCTGCGCAACCGCGAGTTCAGGCGGCTGATGGCGTTCCGGATCTTCACGATCCTGTCCTACCAGATGGTCGCGGTGACGGTGGGCTGGCACGTCTACGAACTCACCCGCGATCCGTGGATGCTAGGCCTGATCGGCCTGGCCGAGGTGCTGCCGTACTTCTGCGTGGCGCCGTTCGCAGGTTACCTGGTCGACATCCTGCCGCGCCGCAGGCTGGGTGCGCTGGCAGCCTGCGCACTGGCGATCACGCCGCTGCTCCTGGCCACCATCGCCAGCGGCTGGTGGACGCCGGGCGGCACCCTGGCGATCTACGCGGCCATCGCCCTGACCGGCTGCGTACGCGCCTTCCTCGGGCCGGTCTACAACGCGCTGTTCGCGCGGGTGCTGCCGCGCGAACAGTACGTGCGCGGTGCCAGCCTGGGCAGCATCGTGTACCAGTCGGCGCTGGTGAGCGGGCCGGCGGTCGGCGGCTTCCTGATCGGCTGGGCCGGCAAGCCGGCGTCCTACGCGGTCGCCGCGGTGTTCGCCGCCTGCGCGGCGGTGGCGATGCTGCGCCTGCGGGTGAGCGAACCGGCGCCGCAGCTGCAGCGCGCGCCGATCTTCGCCAGCATCGCCGAGGGCGCGCGCTTCGTGTTCGGCCACCAGGTGCTGCTGGGCGCGCTGGCGCTGGACATGTTCGCGGTGATGTTCGGCGGGGCGATCTCGCTGGCGCCCGCCTTCATCCAGGAGATCCTCGATTACGGACCCGAGGGCCTCGGCATCCTGCGCGCCGCGCCGGCGCTGGGCGCGGTGGCGATGGGAGTCTGGCTGGCGCGGCACCCGATGGACCGCAACGCCGGCCGCGTGCTGCTGCTGGCGGTGGCCGGCTTCGGGCTGTGCATGATCGGGTTCGGGCTGTCCGCGAGTTTCTGGCTTTCGGCCTTCTTCCTGCTGCTGTCGGGCCTGTGCGACGGCGTGTCGGTGGTGATGCGTTCGACCATCATGCAGCTGGCCACGCCCGACCACATGCGCGGACGGGTGTCGTCGATCAACGGCCTGTTCGTCGGTTCCTCCAACGAGATCGGCGCGTTCTACGCCGGCTCGATGGCACGGGTACTGGGGCTGGTGCCGGCCGTGGTGCTGGGCGGCTGCGTCACCATGGGCGTGGCCGCCGTCACCGCCTGGCGCGCGCCCAGGCTGCGCGGGCTGCACCTGGGCCAGCTCCGCTAGTGGAGCCTGCGCGGACAGAAAAAACCCCGCCGGAGCGGGGCTTTTTCTTTAGAAAGCTTCAATCGCCCATCTGCTTCTGCAGGTGCTCCCAGCGCTCCTGGGCGTCGATGGTGCGCTCGGCCTGCGGGCGCGCCTCGAGGCGATCGAGGCCGATCTCCTCGCCGGTATCGACGCAGTAGCCGTAGTCGCCTTCGTCGACGCGGCGGATGATGCTCTCGATCTTGTTGATCAGCTTGCGGTAGCGGTCGCGGGTGCGCAGCTCCAGGGCGTTCTCGGTCTCGCGGCTGGCGCGCTCGGCCTCGTCGCCGACGTCGCGCACTTCGTCCTTGAGGTTCTCGATGGTCTGGCGCGATTCCTCGACCAGTTCCTCGCGGCGCGCGAGCAGCTTCTGCCGGAAGTACTCCAGCTGCAGCGGATTCATGTACTCCTCGTCCGCGTCCGGCTTGTAGCCCGGGGGCAGGATCGGGCGGCCGGACTCCGGATCGGTCTCGTAGGGCACGACCTTCACCTTGGCCTTGGGCGCGGGGGCCGAGGAGCGCGTGGTGACGGCCACCGCCACCTTGCCCTGCACGCGCGGGCCATTGCTGACGCGGGCCGGCGAGGCCTTGGCGGGCTGCTGCGCGGCGGGCGCGGGCGCCTTGGCCTTCTTCGTTTCCGCCTTGGCGGCCGGCGCGGCGGCCTTGGCTTCAGCCTTCTTCGGCGCGGGCGCGGGCTTGGCGGGCGCGGTCTTCACCGCAGGCGCCGCAGCCTTCTTGGCGACCGGCTTGGCGGCCTTCTTAGCCGGCGCAGGGGCCGCCTTGGCAGCAGGCTTCTTGGCGGGTGCGGGCTTGGCGGCCTTGGCCGGAGCGGCCTTCTTCGCCGCGACCTTCTTGGCCGGCGCCTTCTTCGCCACCGCCTTCTTGGCGGCGGGCTTGGCCACCGCCTTCTTCGCCGACGCCTTCTTCACCGCCTTGGCGGCGGGCTTGGCCTTGCTGGCGCTGGTCTTGGCCGTTTTCGCGGGCTTCACGGGCTTCTTCGCCGACTTCTTGACTGCCACTTGATGCGATCCCTCTGGATTCCCTTGGACGGGAAAAGCGGGGTGTTATACCCTGCCCCGGCGGCAGCGGCAACCGCGCCGGAGTTTTCCACCCCACGCCGTGATCGAACGCCTGCTCATCGCCCTGCTGCGCGGCTACAAGCGCTTCATCAGCCCCATGCTTGGCCCGCGCTGCCGCTTCGCGCCGACCTGCTCGGAGTACGCGATGGAGGCGATCGGGCGCTTCGGCGCGCTGCGCGGCGGCTGGCTGGCCGCCCGGCGGATCGCCCGCTGCCACCCATTCCACCCCGGCGGCCTCGATCCGGTGCCGCCCAAGACCCATGGAAACGGCTGAATGTCCGACACCCTGATCGTCAACGCCCGCCTGGTCAACGAGGGCCGGGAGTTCGACGGCGACCTGCGCATCGCGGGCGACCGCATCGCCGAAATCGGCAGCGGCCTGTCCGCGCGCGCCGGCGAGACCGTGGTCGACGCCGCCGGCCGCCGCCTGCTGCCGGGCATGATCGACGACCAGGTGCACTTCCGCGAGCCGGGGCTGGAGCACAAGGCCGACATCGCCAGCGAATCGGCCGCGGCCGTGGCCGGCGGCCTGACCAGCTTCATGGACATGCCCAACACCAGCCCGCCGACGCTGACCGGCGAGGCGCTGGAGGACAAGTACGCGCGCGCCGCGGGCCGGGCCCGCGCCAACTACGGTTTCTATTTCGGGGCCAGCAACGACAACCTCGAGGCGGTGCGGGGGATCGATCCGAAGGCCACCCCCGGCCTGAAGGTGTTCATGGGCGCCTCGACCGGCAACATGCTGGTCGACGACCCCGAGACGCTGGACGCGATCTTCCGCGACACCCCGGTGCCGATCATCACCCACTGCGAGGACACGCCGACCATCGACGCGATCCTGGCCGGGTACCGGGCGAAGTACGGCGACGACATCCCCGCCGCCTGCCATCCCGACATCCGCTCGCGCGAGGCCTGCATCAAGTCCACGCGCCTGGCGCTGGAGCTGGCGCGCCGCCACGACACCCGCCTGCACGTGCTGCACATCTCCACCGCCGACGAGCTGGCGCTGTTCGAACGCGGGCCGATGATCCGCGCCGACGGCAGCCGCAAGCGCATCACCGCCGAAACCTGCATCCACTTCCTGCGCTTCGACCGCGCCGACTACGAACGCCTGGGCCACCAGATCAAGTGCAACCCGGCGATCAAGGACGCCAGCGACCGCGAGGCCCTGCTGCGCGCGCTCGCCGACGACGTGATCGACGTGCTCGCCACCGACCATGCCCCGCACACCTGGGAGGAGAAGCAGGCGCCGTACACGCGCGCGCCCAGCGGCCTGCCGCTGGTGCAGTAC
>JAEXTE010000106.1 GCA_023453655.1 Pseudomonadota bacterium | reverse complement strand
CGTCGGCGCGGCCCAGCGCCGCCCCGATGTCGGCCGCGGGCGCACCGAGCCGGCGCGCCTCGGGCAACAGCAGGGTGGCGCAGGCCATCGGCTCAGCCGCCGTAGCTGACGTCCACGATCTCGTATTCGCGCGCGCCGGCCGGCGCCTCGATCGTGATGCTGTCGCCGGCGTGCTTGCCGATGAGCGCACGCGCCACCGGCGAGGAAATCGCGATCAGGCCCAGCTTGATGTCGGCCTCGAGGTCGCCCACGATCTGGTAGCGCCTCTCCTCGTCGGTCTCGACGTCGGCGATCGTGACGGTGGCGCCGAACACGACCCTGTCGCCCACGTCGAGCTTGGACACGTCAATCACGTCGGCGTGCGAGAGCTCGCTTTCCAGCTGCTGGATGCGGCCTTCGATGAAGCCCTGCTGCTCGCGCGCGGCGTGGTACTCGGCGTTCTCCTTGAGATCGCCGTGCGACCGCGCCTCGGCGATCGCGGCGATCACCGCCGGCCGCTTGACCGACTTTAGTTCATCGAGTTCGGCGCGCAGTCGCTGCGCACCGGCCATGGTCATGGGTGCTCGCATGTGTGTTCAGCTCCTCAGGCGCCCGCGCGCAGGGTCTCGTGCAGTTCCTGCAGCGCCCAGACCGGGCCGCTGCCGCGGAAATCCAGCGAGTGCAGCAAGGCCCTGGCGCCGGCGACGGTGGTGGAATAGGTGACGCGCTGCTGCAGCGCCTCGCGGCGGATCGAGAACGAGTCGGCGATCGCCTGGCGCCCTTCGGTGGTGTTGACGATGTAGGCGATCTCACCGTTCTTGATCAGGTCGACAATGTGCGGCCGGCCCTCGATCACCTTGTTGACCTGCTCGCACTCGATGCCGTGCTCGCGCAGCCACTTGGCGGTGCCGCCGGTGGCAACGATCGCGTAGCCGCGCTTCACCAGGTCGCGGGCGACCGGCAGCACGCGCTTCTTGTCCGGGTCGCGCACCGAGACGAAGGCCTTGCCGCCTTCCGGCGGCGCCTTGATCCCGGCCGCTTCCTGCGCGCGCGCGAAGGCGGCACCGAAGTTGCGGCCCACGCCCATCACCTCGCCGGTCGAGCGCATCTCCGGGCCGAGGATCGGATCCACGCCCTGGAACTTGGCGAACGGGAAGATCGCTTCCTTGACCGAGTAGTAGTCGGGCACGATCTCCTTCGTCGCGCCCTGCCCGGCCAGGGTCTTGCCGGCCATGCAGCGCGCCGCGACCTTGGCCAGCGGCAGCCCGGTGGCCTTGGACACGAACGGCACCGTGCGCGAGGCGCGCGGGTTCACTTCCAGCAGGAAGATGGTGTGGCTGCCGTCGTCCTCTGTCTGCACGGCGAACTGGGTGTTCATCAGCCCGACCACGTTGAGCGCCTTGGCCAGGGCCACCACCTGCTCGCGCAGACGGTCCTGCACCTCGGCCGGCAGCGAGTACGGCGGCAGCGAGCACGACGAGTCGCCCGCGTGCACGCCGGCCTCCTCGATGTGCTCCATCAAGCCGCCGATCAGCACGTTGCCGTCCTTGTCGGCGATGACGTCGACATCGACCTCGACCGCGTTGTCGAGGAAGCGGTCGAGCAGCACCGGCGAATCGTTCGACACCTTGACCGCGTCGCGCATGTAGCGCGCCAGGTCGGCATCGGCGTGCACCACTTCCATGGCGCGGCCACCAAGCACGTAGCTCGGGCGCACCACCAGCGGATAGCCGATCTCGCGCGCCAGCACCTGCGCCTCCTCGGCGCTGCGCGCGGTGCGGTTTGGCGGCTGCTTCAGGCCGAGCTGGTCGACCAGCTTCTGGAAGCGCTCGCGGTCCTCGGCCAGGTCGATCGAATCGGGCGAGGTACCGATGATCGGCACGCCGTTGGCCTCCAGCGCGCGCGCCAGCTTGAGTGGGGTCTGGCCGCCGTACTGCACGATCACGCCCCTGGGCTTCTCCAGCTCGACGATCTCCAGCACGTCCTCGAGCGTGAGCGGCTCGAAGTACAGGCGGTCGGAGGTGTCGTAGTCGGTGGACACGGTCTCCGGGTTGCAGTTGACCATGATGGTCTCGTACCCGTCCTCGCGCAGCGCGAGCGCGGCGTGCACGCAGCAGTAGTCGAACTCGATGCCCTGGCCGATGCGGTTGGGACCGCCGCCGAGGATCATGATCTTCTCGCGGTCGCTGGGATCGGCCTCGCACTCGTCCTCGTAGGTCGAGTACAGGTAGGCGGTGGTGGTGGCGAACTCCGCCGCGCACGAATCCACCCGCTTGTACACCGGGCGCACGCCCTGGGCGCGTCGCAGCGCGCGGATCGCCGATTCGTCGGTGCCGACCAGCTGGGCCAGGCGCGCGTCGGAGAAGCCCATGCGCTTGAGTTCGCGCAGCCGCGCCCCGTCGAGCGCGTCGATGCCGGCGGCGGCGACCTCCTGCTCGGCGCGCACGATGTCCTCGATCTGGTCGAGGAACCACGGATCGACGAAGGACAGCGAGAACCCCTCGTCCACCGACAGCCCCGCGCGGACCGCGTCGGCCAGGTAGAACAGGCGCTCGGGGCCGGCTTCCTTGACCTCGCGACGCAGGCTGACCAGGTCGGTCTCGTCGGCCAGGTCCAGCCCGGTCGGGTCGAAGCCGACCTTGCCGGTCTCCAGGCCGCGCAGCGCCTTCTGCACCGATTCCTGGAAGGTGCGGCCCATCGCCATCACCTCGCCCACCGACTTCATCTGGGTGGTCAGTCGCGCATCGGCCTGCGGGAACTTCTCGAAGGCGAAGCGCGGGATCTTGGTCACCACGTAGTCGATCGACGGCTCGAACGAGGCCGGGGTCCTGCCGCCGGTGAT
>JAEXTE010000370.1 GCA_023453655.1 Pseudomonadota bacterium | reverse complement strand
ATCCAGCGCATGGACGAAGCCTTGCCCGTCTTCGGACGCCAGGAACCGGTTGATGCCGGAGCGGTCGATGTCGACCGCACGGGCAGCGCGCATCTCGCGACCGGTTCGCTGCAGGGATGTGAGTACGCTGTCGTAGTCGTCAGGCCCGAGCACCAGCGCGGCGCGATCGGGCTGCGTTGCCGCCCAGGCCTGATAGCGGTCCAGCAGCTCGCGGGCCATGGCGGGGTGCTGGCCCAGGTCGACCTGCATCGTGCCGAACGAGTAGCCGCTGTTGGCCACCGGCTCCATGCGACCGCCGGCCCCGACGCTGCCGGCAAAGCTCAGGCGGTAGGCGAGGTCGCGTCCCGCGATGCTGCCTTCCGAGGTCACGCCCACGGCGAAGTAGGCGGCCGCGCGCAATTCGTTCGCGGTCAGGGGATTGGGGTTGGTCATGATCCATGTCCCTATGGCTCATCATTCACTGGGGGCTAGACAGACACTCCTGCACCCACGGTGCCGCCAGCAATCTGTCCCATTCGCCTTGCGATGCGTGCGCGGCCTGATAGTCGGCGAAGCACTCGCCTCCTGCGCCCACCAGGTCCCCGAGCTTGCCGTCGCACAGCAGCAGCGGCTTGTCGATGCGCTGCCATCCGTCGCTGCATTCGGTATCGGTTTCCGCACCGGGACGACCGCAGACATGCGTGCGCCGAGCCTGCGTCGAAGATGTTGCGCGCGACACGAGCCGACCGTTGTAGGCCTGCCCCGACGCGAGATAGGACCAGGTTCCGCAGATCCGCTCGCCGCGCTGCACCAGCAGGTAGCGGCTGCACTCCTCGGGCGAGGACGCGCCCTCGCACGACTCCCATGCCCCCGAAAAGGGTCCGCCCACCAATGCATCGGGCGCCCCGGGCTGCATCGGGGCTGCGACCGGCGTGGGGTCCACGCCCGCAGGCGCCACATCCCCGCGGTCATGCGCGGTGCGGGGGCCCGCGCACGCGACGAGACCGAGCAACGCCACCATCCCTAGTGCACGCATCCGGAATCCCTCCTGATCAGTGGCCTACCCTACAACAGGCAAGGGGACGGGGACAGGCGGCCGCCCTGGCGCAGCGATGCCTTGCGGGGGGCGGGCCGGTCCAGTGGCGCCGAGGATGGTCGCACCGCCGCGGCCCTATCATGGAGCCCCCACGTCACCGCGCCACTGCATGGCCTTCGATGCCTTCGCCCTGATGCTGGCCATGCTGGCGCTGGGCATGCTGTTCGCGCGCCTGCGGGTGTTCCCCGACGGCGCCGCGGACACGCTCAACCTGGTCGTGCTGTACGTCTGCCTGCCGGCGGCGGTGCTGATCCACGTGCCGCGGCTGCGCTTCGATCCCGACCTGCTGGGCCTGGTGCTGGTGCCATGGCTGCTGGCCGCCGCCAGCTGGGCGCTGCTGCGCCTGCTGGCGCCGCGCCTGCGGCTGCGTCGCGACGAGCTGGGCGCGCTGCTGATGTGCACCATGCTGGGCAATACCAGCTTCATCGGTTATCCGATGATCCAGGCGCTGCTCGGCGCGCAGGCGCTGCCGCATGCGGTGGTCTACGACCAGTTCGGCACCTTCGTCATGCTCTCCACGCTCGGCCTGCTGGTGCTGGCGCGCTACGGCGGCGAGCATCCGCCGACCGCGCGGGGGATCGGCCTGCGGATCGTGCGCTTCCCGCCGATGTGGGCGCTCGCCTTCGGCCTCACCCTGATGCCCGAGCATCCGCCGGCGTGGATCGCCTCGGCGCTCGAGCGGCTGTCCGGGGTGATGCTGATGCTGGTGATGCTGGCGGTCGGCCTGACCGTGCAGCTGCGCCTGCCGCGCGACGAGGTCGGCCCGCTGGCGCTGGGCCTCGGACTGAAGCTGGTGCTCCTGCCTGCACTGGCGCTGGGCCTGGCGCTGGCATTCGGCCTGGAAGGCGGCATGCGCCAGGTCGCGGTGCTGGAATCGGCGATGCCGACCATGGTCACCGCCGCGGCGCTCGCCATCTCGCACCGCATGGCGCCCCGCCTGGCGGCCGCCCTGGTCGGCTATGGCATCGTGCTGGCGCTCGCCACCCTGCCGGCGTGGAACTTCGTGCTGCAGCGGATGCAGGGCTGATGCCGCCAAGGGGCGGATCCTGCGCCGTGCGCTGCGACGCGCCCCGTGCGGCCATTCGCACCGGCGCGATGCGGTGAGCCCGCATCGGTGCCTGCTCCTGCCGCGCGATCGGCCCACCGGATGTCGCGGCTCATCCAAGGAAGGGGCCCGGGCAAGCGGGCCTTCTTCTCCGGTGGCGATACGCGTCGCTACTTCAGCCCGCGATGCTCCAGCAGCGGCTCCACGCTGGGATCCTGGCCGCGGAACGCGCGGTAGGCCTCGGCCAGGTCGCGCGAGTGGCCGATCGAGAGGATCTTCTCGCGGAACACCTGGCCGTTCTCGCGGGTCAGCCCACCGTTCTCGCGGAACCACTGGAAGGCATCGTGGTCGAGCACTTCCGCGCCGAAGTAGGCGTAGTAGCCGGCCGCGTAGCCGCCGCCCCAGATGTGGCTGAAGTAGCTGCTGCGGTAGCGCGGCGGCACCGCCGCCAGGTCGACCTTGTACCTGGCCAGCGCCTCGCGTTCGAACGCCTCGGCGTCCTTCTTCGCATCATCGGCCGGCAGCGTGTGCCAGGCCATGTCGAGCAGGGCGGCCGACAGGTACTCGGTGGTCGCATAGCCCTGGTTGAAGCTGCGGGCGCGCACGATCCTGTCGACCAGCGCCTGCGGCATCGGCTCGCCGGTCTGGTAATGCTTGGCGTAGTTGGCGAACACCTTGGGATCCAGCGCCCAGTGCTCGTTGAACTGCGAGGGGAACTCGACGAAGTCGCGCGGCACATTGGTCCCGGCCACGCTCGGATAGCTGGTCTTCGAGAAGATGCCGTGCAGGGCGTGGCCGAACTCGTGGAACAGGGTGGTGGTGTCGTCCCAGCTCAGCAGCGCCGGCTGTCCGGCGGCGGGCCTGGTGAAGTTCTCGACGTTGTAGATCACCGGGATGTCGCCGGTGAGCGCGTTCTGCTCGACGAAGTTGCCCATCCAGGCGCCGCCCTGCTTGCTGTCGCGCTGGAAGGGGTCGAGGTAGAACAGCGCGAGCTGGGTGCCGTCGGCGTCGAAGATGTCGAACACGCGCACGTCGGGGTGGTAGACCGGCAGGTCGCTGCGCTCCTTGGCGGTGATGCCGTAGAGCTGCTCGGCGGCGTAGAACACGCCGTCCTTGAGCACGCGGTCGAGCTCGAAGTAGGGCTTGATCGCCTCGGCGTCGAGGTCGAACTCGGCCTTGCGCACCTGCTCGGCGTAGAAATCCCAGTCGGCCGCGCCGGCCTCGAAGCCGCCGCCCTGGGCGTCGATCACGGACTGGATCTTCGCCAGCTCGGCGCGTGCGCGCGCGGTCGCCGCGGGCACGGTGTCGGTGAGCAGCTTGAGCGCGACCTCCGGCGTGCCGGCCATCTGGTCGGCCAGGCTGTAGGCGGCGTAGTTCTCGTAGCCCAGCAGCTGCGCCTTGCGTGCGCGCAGCTCCGCCAGGCGCTGCAGGATGGCGCGGGTGTCGTTGGCGTCCCCCTTCTGCGCGCGCTCGAGCGAAGCGGCCATCACCTGCTGGCGCAGGTCGCGGTCCTTGAGCGAGGCCAGCGCCGGCTGCTGGGTGGTGTTCTGCAGGACCAGCATCCACTTGCCGGCGTGGCCGGCGTCCTTCGCGGCGGCTGCGGCCGCGGCGATGCTGGCCTCGTCCAGCCCGTCGAGCTTCGCGACATCGTCCACCAGCACGCCGCCGGCCTTGGTCGCGGCCAGCAGCTTGCTGGAGAACGCGGTGGTGAGCGAGGACTCCTCGCTGTTGAGCTTGCGCAGCTCGGCCTGGCGTTCGGCGTCGAGCTGGGCGCCGGCGCGCACGAAGCTGTCGTAGGTGCGTTCGACCAGGAAGGCCTGCTCGGAAGTGAGGTCAAGGCTCGCGCGCTGGTCATGGAGCGCCTTCACCCGGGCGAACAGCTTCGGATCGAGGTGGATCGCATCCGAGTGTTCGGCCAGCTTCGGCGCCAGCGCTTCCTCGGCCGCCTGCAGCGCCGCGTTGGTGTGCGCCGAGGTCATGGCGAAGAAGATCGAGGCCGCGCGCGTGAGCAGGGCGCCGCTGCGCTCCAGCGCCTCGATGGTGTTGGCGAAGGTCGGCGGCTCGGCGCTGTCCGCGATCTGGCGCACTTCGGCCAGGTGCAGGCGCATGCCTTCCTCGATCGCCGGCTGGTAGTGGGTGTCCTGGATGCGGTCGAACACCGGGGCCTGGAAGGGGAGCGTGCTGGCGGCGAGCAGGGGATTCTCGGCCTGGCTGGGCGTGGCGGCAGCGGAGGAAGCGCCGGGCATGGTCGGTTCGGTCGGGGTGCGGTCGCATGCGCCCAGGGCGAGCGCGATGGCGGAAGACAGCAGCAGGGTACGCAACATGGATGTGGCTCCGACGGGTCCGTGACAAGGGTCAGCGGCGCAGGATGCGCCTGCGCCGCCGCCCGGGGACGTGCCGATCGGCAGGGGCGGCTCCGTTGCGGACGCGGGTCCCGTGTCAGTCCTGCATGAGCCGCTGCAGGGCCCAGGTGTCGAGGAAGGCCTCGACCCGCACGATCCGGCCGTCCTCCAACACCATGTGCCAGGCGTAGGTGTTGCGGTACTCGCGGCCGTCGCGGGCGGTGGCGATACCGTCGAACACGGCCACCACCATGTCGCCCTGCGCCACCAGCTGGCGCAGGCGCGGCACGATCGGCGTGGCCAGGCGCGCGGTGATCGGCGCCACCGCGCGCGCCAGGAAATCCTCGCGCGAGGCATAGCTGCCGGAGACCGGGCCGTTCCGGGCCACGGTCCAGACAGCGTCCTCGCGCAGCAGCTCGAACACGCTGCCGGTCCCCGCCGCCCAGGCCGCGAAGGCCGTGCGCACGCGTGCTTCGTTGGCGGTGGCGACGTGTCCGGCCGGAGACGCGGCATCCACGTCTCCGGCC
>JAEXTE010000327.1 GCA_023453655.1 Pseudomonadota bacterium | reverse complement strand
GGCGCCTCGTAGCCTTCTACCGGCGCGCCCGTGAAATTGCCGGGTCCGGCGTAGCGGATGTCCAGGTCGATGTCGGGCACGAGCGTGGCGATGTCCACCATGCCTGCCGCCGCCGGCGTCGCCGCTGCGCCATCCGGACCGGCCGCCGCGTGCCGCGGACCGGGTGTCTCGCAGCCGGCGCACAGCACCATCGCCAACAGCGTGCCCAGCATGCCGGAATCACGGCGCATCGCAGTCCCCGGTCCGCTCGAAGGCGAGGTCCTCGTAGTCGTAGCTGAAGTCCGCCGCCGGATCGACCTTGGCAAGGGTCATCCGCGTGCCGTCGTCGCGCTGGTCGAAGTGGACCCAGGCCTCCGCATCCACGCCGGGGTCGTGCCAGTCCACCAGCAGCCGCTCGCCGCTGTAATGCAGCGCGCCTGCAAGGCGCGGGGACTTGAGTGCGCGGAACTCGATACCCTCGCCGTTTGGACACAGCGCGACCTCGCCGAACCAGGGATCGCGGTACCGGCCGGTGGGCACCTGCGCGTCCGATGCAGGCGCGGGCTTGCGTGGACCGGCGTCGGCCGCCGTGGCCGCGTTGTCCGCGGCGGGCGCTGTCGCCGCCAGCAGGCCGGCGTAGTGCGCGACCGTCAGCGTGGCGTCGGCCGGGCGGGTGAACCGCTTCACCAGCACCTGGCCCAGCACCGTGCGCAGCTCGTCCATCTCGCCATTGGCGAGGATCACGATGCCCACGCCCTTCTCCGGCAGCAGGGTGAGCGACGAATACATGCCCGACAGCGTGCCGGTATGCGAAACCTTCCAGGTGCCATCGACGTCGGTCAGCCGCCAGCCGTAACCGTAGGCGGAGAAGTGGCTGTTGTCCCACTCGCGCATGCGCGTGGTCAGCGGCATCGGCATGTGGGTCTTCCACGCCTCTTCGCGCTGCGTGGCCGACAGGAAGGGCCGCCCCCCGGCGTCGAGGCCATGGCGTTCGGGCTGCAGCCACATCGCGGCCCAGCGCAGCATGTCGTCCAGGCTGCAGCGGATACCGCCGGCCGCGAGCATCGGCAGGTCCTCGACGATCTCCGGATCCGCATGCGCCACCCGGTGGCCATCCGCGCCGCCGGCATGCGGCTGGGCGATGTTGCCGACCTCGTCGCGGAGCCAGCGCCCGGCCTGGCAGCGCCGCAGGCCCAGCGGCTCGAACAGCTCGCGACGCAGCAACCGGTCGAACGGCGCCCCGCCCGCCGCGGCCGCGACCTCGCCCGCAACGATGTAGAGCGTGTTGTCGTAGGCGTAGCGCGAACGGAAGCTGTAGACCGGCTTGAGATGGCGCAGTCCGTGGATCACGTCCTGGCGGCTGAAGCGGTTGGGGCCGGGCCAGAGCATCAGGTCCCCGGCGCCCGCCCCAAGGCCACTGTTGTGGATCAGCAGGTCGCGCACCTGCATCTCGCGCGTGACCCAGTCGTCGTACATGCGGAAGTCCGGCAGGTGCCGCACCACCGGGTCGGTCCATGCGAGCTTGCCCTGGTCGACCAGGCGCGCCAGCACCGCCGCGGTCATGGCCTTGCTGTTGGAGGCGATCTGGAACAGCGTGTCGCGGTCGACGGGCTGCCCGCCACCGGCGGCGAGTTCCCCCCGCGTCGCGGTGAACACGACCTCGCCGTCGACGATGATGCCGACGGCCAGGCCGGGAGGACGGTAGCGCTCTACCGCTGCGTCCACGTCCGCCTCGATGACGACGGGGTCGGGCGGAACCGCTTCCGCGGCAGTCGCCGGCGACAGCGCCGCTCCGCACAGCAGGCCCGCGGTGCAGGCCAGGACGCGGCCCGCGCCGCGGCCGCCTCCCCTGCCCCGCGATGCGCGCGTCCCGGTCACCAGAAGTCGTACTGGACCAGGAACGTGTAGGCGCGGCCGCGCGGGTCTGCGATGCGCGGCTCCCAGCCTGCGCCGCTGGCCCAGTCGTTCTTGTGCGCGGTGAACGGCGGGTCCTCGTCCAGCAGGTTCTTGACGCCGAAGGTCAGGCGCAGGCCCTCGAACCCGGTGTAGGTGGTGCTGTAGTTGTAGGTGATGTAGCGGTCGACGTCCGGGTTCCACTGCGAGGGGATGTAGTGCCCGGTGGACACGCTGGTGGGCTCCTCGTCCTTGTAACCGTCGCGGTAGATCTGGGTGATGCTGTGCGCCCAGTCGCCGCGGGCCCAGGAGAAGCCCAGCGTATGCTTCCAGCGCAGCGGCAGGCTCCAGTAGCGGATGTATTCGCCGACGCGGTTCTCCGAATAGGGCATGAACTCGAACAGCTTGTCCTGGTAGTTGTCGAGGTAGCTCCCGTTGAGGTTGAGGTTCCAGTCGCCGCCGGCGAGCTGGCCACGGAAGTTGAGGTCGATCTCGACGCCGCTCATCAGCGTGCCGCCTGAATTGACGAATCGGCGGTCCACCAGCACCACTTCGCCGCTGGCGTCGCGGATCCAGTTGTCGGCGTACAGGTCGTAGTATTCGCGCAGGATGTCCAGGTCCGGGCCGGTGCGGATCGTGTTGATGCGCTCGATCTCCCACCAGTCCAGGCTCATGTTGAACCAGTCGACCGGTGCCAGGACGATACCCAGGCTCTTCTGGCGCGACTCCTCCGGCGCCAGGTTCGGGTTGCCGCCGGTCAGGATGTCCGGGTCGATCTGCTCGCAGCCCGGGCGGTTGACGTCGACGACGCCGCCCGGGCAGGTGGCCGGATCGGCCAGGTCGAGCGCGTTGTTCTGGCTTTCGGTCAGGCCACTGAAGAGCTTGCTGAACTCGGGCACCTTGAACCCGGTGCTGTAGGCGCCACGCACCGCCAGCGAATCCAGAGGCTGCCACTTGAACGACACCTTCGGGTTGGCGGTGCCGCCGAAGCCGGTGTAGTGGTCGTAGCGCCCGGCCAGGGTGGCCTCGAAGCGCTCGAAGAACGGGAGGTTGATCTCGGTGAAGATCGCCTTGACGTCGCGAGTGGCCTCCGGCAGCGCGTTGGCGTCGTCGAAGGGCGCATTGAAGATAGCTGGCCGCGTCGCGGCAGCGCGACGGTCGCCGTTGAATTCGAAGGCCTCGCGCCGCAGGTCCACCCCGACCGCCACCTGCAGGTCGCCGCCCGGCAGCTGGCCGATGCTGCCCGACATCACCGCATCGAAGTTGGTCACCGTCGACTTGCCGCCATAGAGCACCACGCCGCGCGCGGACGCGGCCTCGAGCGCGGCGATCGCCTCGGGGCTCTGCGCCTGCCCGGGCAGGAGGAAGGGATTGAGCAGTCCGCCGGCGAATGCCGCCTGCAGGCCTTCGACGTAGTGGTACCCCGTGCCCAGCTCGGACTCGGATTCGCTGGACGCACGCGCCAGGCCGATGCTGTAGTCCCAGTCGCCGATCATGCCGTCCACGCCAGCCATGAAGCGGAAGGCCTTGGTCGTGGTCTGGATCTCGCGCGGGCCGCACTCCATGCAGCGCCAGCGGTAGGCGATGGGTGCGCCATAGGTCAGCGCATCCTCGCCGAAGAAGGCCGCGAGGCCGTTGTAGACCATGTCGTAGGTCTCGCGGGTGCGGTCGTTGAGCGGATACCAGGTGGAGGGGTTGAACACCGCCGTCGTGGTCGCCGACGAGGAGATCTGGTTGGGCTCGAAGATGCGGTTGGCCTTCGCGTTGGAACCCATGAACTCGAAGTAGGCCTGGTGGCCGTCGCTGATCCTGAAGGTGGCGCGGGCGATCGCCTGCACCGTCTCCAGCGGCTGCTGCATGACCGCCGCCGCCGGGTAGTCCCACGCGCAGCCGTAGCGCGAGGCGACGTTCGCGGCCGTGGTCGCCCACAGGCGGTAGTCGTACGGGCCCATGTCGTCGCCGCCAGCCTCGCAACCGGCGCCGCCCGGCAGATTGAGGATGTTCACGCCGTTGACCGACGCCCCGTCGGGATCGATCAGCCCGGTTCCGGTGATGCCGCC
>JAEXTE010000203.1 GCA_023453655.1 Pseudomonadota bacterium | reverse complement strand
GCCCGTGGGTCCACGGGCCGCGTAGTCCTGGCGATTCAGTCAGCGGTGACCGGCTGGATGAGCGGATCGGCGGGTTCGCAGCGCGGAGGCCATGCTGGATCGGCGTCCGCGGCCAGATCGACCAGATGGATTTCTCCCGATGCGGGTCCCGCATCCTGGCCGAACAGCAGGCGACCGCCATCGGGCGAAAACTTCGGCCCGACCTGGAACACCTCGTCGTTGCCCTGGATCCGCAGGCCGGGCACCCAGTCGTCGCCGTTGCGTCTGTAAAGATGGATTCGCGAGCGCACGTCGCGGTCGGAGACGACCGCCAGCTGCGAGCCGTCGCGCGACACGTCGGCTTCGAAATCATTGGCCGGCGTGTTCACCGACGCGACGTTGGCGACGTGCCACTCGCCCGCCGCGTCGCGCACGGCCCGGTAGATGTCGGTGCCGCCATGGCCGCCTGGACGATCCGACCCGAAATACAGGTGGCCCGCGCGATCGACGCTGGGCAGCAGTTCGGAACTGTCGCTGTTGACCGGTTCGGGCAGGCGCTGGGGCGTCCCCCAGTTGCCGTCGCCATCGCGGGCGACCACGTAGATGTCGAAGTCGTCATTGCCGGCTTCGGCGAAGCGATGTCGGGTGGAAATGAAATAAAGCGACTTTCCGTCCGGTGCCAGGAAGGGATCGCCATCGTGCATTGCCGTGTCCGCCGAGAACGCGGGCTCGCGCGGCCTGGTCCAACGCCCGTCGACGCAGCGGCTCTCCATCAGCCGATAGCGCCGGAACGCGCGATCGGCGCGCATGAATACCGCCAGCGCACCATCCCCGCTGAAGGTCGGAGTGGTTTCGTACTGGCCGGTGCTCCACGCCTCGGGTGTCCAGCGCGCTGCGGCGCGTGCATCCGTGGCTAGCGCGTCATCCACCGCCGCCGCGGGCTGCTGCGCGGCGCAAGCCGCGCAGGCCAATACCAGCGGCAGTCCCGGGAACCGTAGTGTCACGGCGGTCCTCCTGCGGTCACGTCATCGGTACGGCGGCAAGCGGGCGGCGCGTGCTGGAATCGGGCCCGGAGCGGACGGCGCGCTCTCACGCGGCGGCTGGGATCGCATCGGCGTGCCAATCGCCGGGAGCGCAAAACCGCACGAAAAAATGGCGCGCCTGGAGGGATTCGAACCCCCGACCAATGGCTTCGGAAGCCACTACTCTATCCGGCTGAGCTACAGGCGCGTGGCCGGGGATTGTCCCACGGACCGGGCCGCGGCGCGAGCCTTGACGGGCTTGGTAGGCTGGGGCGATGCACGGGCACGACCAGGACACTCCGCTCGCACCGGTTCCCGAGTGGCGCCGGCGCTTCGCCTTGTACTGGGCGCTGGTGCGCGGCGACCGTCCGATCGGCTGGCTGCTGCTGCTGTGGCCGACCTGGTGGGGGCTATGGATCGCCTCGGGCGGCGTGCCGCCGCCGTGGATCCTGTTCGTGTTCAGCGCCGGCGTGTGGCTGACGCGTTCGGGCGGCTGCGTGATCAACGACTACGCCGATCGCTGGCTGGACGGTTCGGTGGAACGCACCAAGGACCGCCCGCTGGCGACCGGGGCGGTGTCGGGGCGCGAGGCGCTGGCGGTGTTCGCGGTGCTGATGCTGGTCGCGTTCGCGCTGGTGCTCACCCTCAACCGCCTGACGATCCTGATGAGCATCGTCGGCGTGCTGCTGGCGGCGACCTATCCCTATCTCAAGCGCTACACCTACCTGCCGCAGGTGTACCTCGGCATGGCCTTCGGCTGGGGCATCCCGATGGGCTTCGCCGCCGTGCAGGGCGAGGTGCCGCCGGTGGCGTGGGTGCTGTACGTGGCCAACATCTTCTGGGCCACGGCCTACGACACCTGGTATGCGATGGTCGATCGCGACGACGACATCCGCATGGGCTCGAAGTCGACGGCGATCCTGTTCGGCGACCTCGACCTGGTCGCGCAGGGCGTGCTGTACGCGATGACCTTCGCCGCGCTGGCCCTGGTCGGGCGGCAGGCCGGGCTGGGCGCGGCCTACTGGGCCGGCCTGGGCGTGGCGGCGCTGCTGGTGGGCTGGGAATTCCTGATCGCGCGCTGGCGCGATCGCGCGGCCTGCTTCCGCGCCTTCCTGCACAACCACTGGGTGGGGCTGGCGATCTTCGCGGGGATCGCGGGGGATTACGCGCTGCGCTGACCGGCGTGACGGCGGTGGCCCCCGCCCCAGCTCTCCCCCGCGAGCGGGGGAGGGCGCGAAACCGACGTGCCCAGCGCATCGACGGCCAGTCAATTGCCGTGAATGCTCGCATGTTGCTCGCATCGCGGCACGGGACAACTCTCCCCCTGCGGGGAAAAAGAGCGAAACCGATGTGCGTAACGCATTGACCGTCAGCCAGCCACCTTGGACGGCCCCGCGGCTCGCTTCGGCACGGGACAACTCCCTCCGCCGCCCGAGGGGAACAGCGAAACCGATGTGCCCACCGGATCGACCGCCGGCGACTACCGTCGACGCCCGCGTGTGGCTTCCTTCCTCACACGGAACAACCCCTCCCCCGCTCGCGGGGGTGGGTCGGGGTGGGGCAAGCCGACGCGACGCGACTCACGGCACCCGCGCACACACCCAAGCCTCCACCCGCGCCACGCCGGCCCGGCGCAGTGCCCGCGCGGCCGCGTGCAGGGTCGCGCCCGTGGTCATGACGTCGTCCACCAGCACCACGTGCGAAGGCAGCGGCCGGCCGTCGTGCACCGCGAACGCCCCACGCAGGTTGCGGCGCCGCTGCGCGGCATCGAGCTCCGACTGCGCCCGCGTCGGCCGCTGCCTCTGCAGCAGGTCGGTCCGCAGCGGCAGCCGTAGCGCGCGGGCCAGCGGGCGGGCCAGCTCCAGGGCTTGGTCGTAGCCACGGCGCCGCAGTCGCTCCAGGTGCAGGGGAATGGGCAGCAGGACCTCGGGAGGCTCCAGCGCGGCGAAGCGCCGCGCCATCGCCTCG
>JAEXTE010000316.1 GCA_023453655.1 Pseudomonadota bacterium | reverse complement strand
CCCGACGACCGCGACATCGACCGCTTCCAGGAGAGCGCGCTGTTCCCGGGCACGCCGGTGGCGGTCGTGCACCGCAGCCGCGACCGGCGCTGGCTGTTCGTGGTCAGCGAGACCTATGCGGCCTGGGTCGAGGCCGACGCGGTTGCGGTCGGCGGGAAGGACGAGGTCTTCGCCTATGCGCGCCGCGCGCCCTTCCTGGTCGTGACCGGCGCGCAGGTGCGCACCGTGCATACGCCGGAGCGCCCCGAGGTGTCCGACGTGGTGCTGGACATGGGCGTGCGGCTGCCGCTGGCGCAGTGGCCGGCCGACGAACCGCTCAACGGCCAGCACCCCGGTTTCGGCCACGTGGTCGAGCTGCCGGTCCGCGCCGAAGACGGCACGCTGTCCTTCGCGCGGGCGCTGGTGCCCCGCTCGGCGGACGTTTCGCGCGGTTACCTGCCGCTGACCCGGGCCAACCTCGTGCGCCAGGCCTTCAAGTTCCTCGGCGAGCGCTACGGCTGGGGGCATCGCTACGACGCTCGCGACTGCAGCGGCTTCGTGTCCGAGATCTACCGCAGCTTCGGCCTGCTGCTGCCGCGCAATACCAGCGCCCAGTCGCGGAGCCCGGGCCTGGACGGGGTGCTGATGGACGATCGCACCGGCCACGAGGAGCGCCTGCGCCTGCTGCGCCAGAGCCAGGTCGGCGATCTGGTCTACATTCCCGGCCACGTGATGATGGTGCTGGGGCAGGTCGACGGGAACACCTACGTCATCCACGACACCAGCGGAATGTCGCTGCTGGACGACGACGGCGCGCTGCGCCGTTACCATCTCAACGGCGTGGTGGTGACGCCTCTGCTGCCGTTGATGTCGGACGTCACCACGCCCACCGTGGACCGCATCACCACCATCAGGCGGATCCGGCATGACCGGTGAGGAGCGCGCGGCTGCGGCCGCAAGGGGAAACGGGGAATGAAGATCACCGAGGTGCGCCTGGGCCGGGTCCGGGTTCCGCTGAAAACGCCATTCAAGACCGCGCTGCGTACGGTCGACACGGTCGAGGACCTGATCGTCTCGATCCACACCGACACCGGCCACGTGGGCTACGGCGAGGCCGCGGCGACCGCGGTGATCACCGGCGACACGCACGGTTCGATGATCGAGGCGATCGGCCGCATCATCGCGCCGCGCATCGTCGGCGAGGACATCGCCAACCTCAACCGCATCGTGCGGCTCGTGCAAACGGCGCTGGAGCGCAACACCAGCGCCAAGGCCGCGGTCGAAATCGCGCTCTACGACCTGTGGGGCCAGCTGTACGAGGCGCCGCTGTACCGCATGCTGGGCGGCGGCGAGCCGGTGATCACCACCGACATCACCATCAGCGTCGACCACATCGACAAGATGGTGGCCGATTCGCTGTCGGCGGTCGACCGCGGCTTCGAATCGCTGAAGATCAAGGTGGGCAAGGACATCGGGCTGGACGTGGAGCGGGTCAAGGCCATCCATGCCGCGGTCGAGGGGCGCGCCCTGCTCCGCCTCGACGCCAACCAGGGCTGGACCGCCAAGCAGGCCGTCCACGCCATGCATGCGCTCGAGGATGCCGGCGTGCACCTGGAACTGCTCGAGCAGCCGGTGCGTGCGCAGGACATCGACGGGCTCAAGTACGTCAGCGACCGGATCAAGACTCCGGTGATGGCCGACGAGAGCGTGTTCGGTCCGCTCGAGGTGATCAACCTGATCGAGCGCCGCGCGGCCGACATCATCAACATCAAGCTGATGAAGACCGGCGGCATCTCCAACGCCATCCGCATTGCCGACATCGCCGCGCTCTACGGCGTGGAATGCATGATCGGCTGCATGATCGAGACCAGCATCAGCGTGGCCGCGGCCGTACACCTGGCGATCGCAAAGTCCGACGTGATCACCAAGGTCGACCTGGACGGACCCTCGCTGTGTGCGTTCGACCCGGTCGATGGCGGGGTTAGTTTCAACGAGTCCGAGATTTCGGTGTCCGACGCCCCGGGGCTCGGCATCCGCGCCATCCGCGGCTACCAGCCGATCGTCTGACATGCAGCCGCTGCTGCTGATCCGCGCGGGCCGCGGGGGGATGTCGGCAATCGAGCGCCGCATCGCCGACTTCATCCTCGACAACGCCCACCTGCTGCGCGACTACTCCTCGCAGCAGCTCGCCAACGCGCTCGGGATCAGCCAGTCGAGCGTGGTCAAGTTCAGCCAGAAACTGGGCTTCAAGGGCTACCCCGACCTCAAGTACTCGATCGGCGAAGCGGTGGCGCGCAATGGCGAGAGCGCCGAGCCCGCGGTGGAGGCCGGCGACGGCGCCGGCGAGGATCCGCTGGCGCGCGGCCTGTGGCAGGCCAAGTCGCGGGCCGAGGAAGAGACCCGCCTGCTCAACCCGCCCGAGCGGCTCGAGGCGCTGGCCGGCATGCTGCAGGAGGCCGAGCGCATTTTCGTGGTCGGCATCGGCGAGGACAGCGTGATGGCCCGGGCTTTCGCCATCCGGCTGTCGCTGCTGGGGCTGCTGGCGATCCACCACTTCGATCCGGCACTGGTGCCGGCCGAGGTCTCCAACGCCCGCTCCGGCGGCCTGCTGCTGCTGTTTTCCGAACGCGGCGAGGTGACCGCGCTGGCGCGGCTGGCGCGGCTGTTCCGCAGCCGCGGCGGCCGGGTGGTCTCGGTGACCCGGCATACTGCCAACGCGCTGCGCGCGCATGCCGACCTGTCCCTGCTGGTGTCGGCGCACGACGACGCCCGCCATGTCGAACCCCTGCTCTACCAGGCGGCGCTGCAGCAGTTGCTCGACCTGGTGTTCCTGCGCCTGTGCGCGGACGAGTCGCGGCGGATGCGGCTGGACGACTACCGCGAGCACGTGCGCTCGCTGCTGGATGAGTGAGGGACGCCCGCAGGGGCGGATCGCGGCCGTCCCCCGCCGTGGCTCGGACAATGGCGCACCGGGCGGCGCCCTGCGCCAGGCGCTGGCCCGTTCGCACGCGCACCAGGCGCAGCTTCGTGCTATCTGTCTCCCGCCATTCGTCTCCCCCCGTTCGCCAGGATCTCCATGACTGACGCAGCCGGTGCGCCCCGCCCCCGCCTGTCCACGCCCGCACGGGTGCTGATCGCGCTGCAGCTCGGCGCCGCAGTCGGCCTGCTTCTGGCCGCCTTCGATCCGGTCCAGGCCGCGACGGTGGCCGACGCGGTGCAGCCGATCGGCCGGCTCTGGCTCAACGCCCTGCAGATGACCGTGGTGCCGCTGGTGGCGGCGCTGGTCGTGGTAGGCATCAACTCCGCCGCCGACGCCGCGGCCTCCGGGCGCACGGCGCGCATCGCCATCGTGGTGTTCCTGGTGCTGCTGGCGCTGTCGGGTACGTTCGCGGCCATCGCCGCGCCCGCCTTCCTGTCGATGCTGCCGCGCGACGAGGCGCTGATCGCCACCTTCCGCGCCGCGATCCAGGCGCCGGAGAACCTGCCCGATGCGCCGGGCATCGGCGCCTGGCTGGCCAACGTCATCCCGAACAACGCGATCGCGGCCGCCGCCAACAGCGCGATGCTGCCGCTGGTGGTGTTCGCCATGTTCTTCGGCTTCGGCCTCACCCGCATCGAGCCGGAGCGGCGCGCGCGCATGCTGGAGCTGGTGCGCACCATCGGCGACACCATGATCGTGGTGGTGCGCTGGGTGCTGTGGGCCGCGCCGCTGGGCGTCTTCGCGCTGGTCCTGGCGGTGTGCGCGCGGGTCGGCCTCGACATGCTCAGCGCGCTGGGCTACTACATCCTGACCCAGTGCGCGCTCTATATCGCCATTACCCTGCTGCTGTACGCTGTGGCGCTGCTGGCCGCCGGCGAGCGCCCGGGGCGCATGGCCCGCGCCCTGCTGCCGGTGCAGGCGATCGCGGCCAGCACCCAGTCGTCGCTGGCCTCGCTGCCGGTGATGATCGAGAGCGCGCGCATGCGCCTGGGCTATCCGCTGGCGGTGACCTCGCTGGTGCTGCCGATGGCGGTGTCGCTGTTCCGCATCGCCAGCCCGCCCCAGTACATCGTGGTGGCCAGCTTCATCGCCTGGATGTACGGCGTCGACCTGACCGCGGTGCAGTACGCGACGGCGGTCGGCCTGAGCATCGTGGTGAGCATGGGCTCCGTGGGCCTGCCCGGCCAGGTCAGCTTCATGACCACCAACATGCCCGTCACCCAGTCCATGGGCCTGCCGGTGGAACCGCTGGGCGTGCTGCTGGCGGTGGATACCATTCCCGACGTGTTCGCCACGGTCGCCAACACGTCGGCCGACGTGACGGCGACGGCGATCGTCACCCGCCATGGCGGCGCTGACGACGCTGCTGGAACTGCCGCGTAGGCAGCTTGCGCGGTCACAGCCGGGCCCTGCCGGGCGTCTGAGGGCGGGACTGGCGCATGCGCGCCCCACCGCCAACGGTCCGCCAGGAGCACGCCATGGCATCCGTATCGCTTGCTTCGCGGGAATCCCGCGCCCGCTTCCCCGCATCGTTCGCGCGCCGGCTGGCACTGCCGGCACTGTTTGCGGCTGTGCTGGCGGTCCCGGCTGCCCCGGCTGCCGAGCCGGTGTTCGACGTCCACGTGCACCTGCGCGAGGGTGCACGCTCGCTGGCGGACTACGAGGCCGACGCGCGCGCGGCCGGCATCGAGTTGGGCGGGGTCGGCGCCATGTGGTTCGGGGGGCCGAACCAGGCCCTGGCCGGCGACACCGGCGCCGGGCGCGCCGGCAACGACGGCATCATCGCGCTGGCCGCGACGCGACCTGGGGTGGTGGCCGCGGCCACCGTCCATCCCCATGACGGCCAGGCGGCGCTGGACGAGCTGGCGCGGGTCGCCAGCGCCGGCGTGAAGCTGCTCAAGCTGCACGCCCACACCC
>JAEXTE010000313.1 GCA_023453655.1 Pseudomonadota bacterium | reverse complement strand
CGCCGCGGGTGGACGGATCCTCCTGCGCGGCCGGATACGGCACGAAGTCATGGCAGTCGGGCGCCGGCCCGCCCTGCGCCACCGGCGGCGCGCCGGGACCGGCCGGGGCCGAAGGCTTGTTCGGGGTGCCGGCGCAGCCGGCCAGCAGCGCCAGCGCCAGGAGCGGCAGCAGCCGCCTCACGGCGCGGGTCCCACCCCGGCGCGGATGGCCTGCGCCAGCTGGTACACCGACATCGAATACATCGGCGAGCGGTTGTAGCGCGTGATCACGTAGAAGTTGCGATAGCCGAGCCAGTACTCCGGTCCCGCATCGCCCTGGAAACTGAGCAGGGTGGCGCCTTCGGCGACCGGCTCGCCCGGCTGCGGCCGGTAGCCGCGCGCCGCGAGCGCGGCCAGGGGATGCACCGGATCCCAGTTCTCGGGGACGAAGTCGGCCGCGTCCGCATCGCGCGAAGCGCGCGCCACCACCGGCTCACCGCGCTGCCAGCCGTGCACCACGAAGTAGTTGGCGATCGACGCGAACACGTCGGGCAGGTGGTCGAGCAGGTCGCGACGGCCGTCGCCGTCGCCGTCCTTGGCCCACAGCCGGTAGCTCGATGGCATGAACTGGCCCAGCCCCATCGCCCCGGCGTAGCTGCCCTTGAGCGCGAGCAGGTCGAGCTGCGGTTCCTCCTTCTTCAGCGCGAACAGCTGCGCCAGCTCGCCGGCGAAGAACGGCGCGCGCTTGGGATAGTCGAAGGCCAGCGTGTACAGCGCATCGACCACGCGGAAGCTGCCGGTCACGCGCCCGTAGCTGGTTTCCACGCCGATGATCGCGACGATGATCTCGGCCGGCACGCCGGTTTGCGCGGACACGCGCTCGAGCGCGGCGCGATGGGTGTTGTAGAAGGCGATGCCGCCTTTGATGCGGGCGTCGTTGAGGAAGATCGGGCGGTACTCGTGCCACTGCTTCACCGCCTCGGCCGGGCGGTTCATCGCGTCGATGATGTTCTGCCGCACCTGGGCCTGGGCCAGCACCTCGCGAACCTGCGCGCGATCCACGCCATAGGTCGTCGCGGTGTATTCAACGAAGGCCTCGATGCGCTGCGCGCGCGGGATCGACGGATCGGTCACCGAAGGCGGCGCCACCGGGCGCTCGGGCGGCTGCGGCACCCCGGGCAGCAACCCGTCGCCGGCGGCTTCGGTGGGCGGCTGCGCGCTCGCCGTGTCGGCCTCGACGCTGGCGGCGGAAGGAGCCGGTGTCGCGCATGCGCAGAGGGCGGCAGGCAACAGGCACAGGGCAAGTCGGACAGCGTGCGCTCGGATCATCGGAGGGAGCGTAGCACGCAGCCATGGGCGCAAAGATGGGCGGAACGTGAACGCAGGATCACCGCATGGCGCATCCGCAACCACGTTCCGCGGACGCCGGGATCGGCGCGATGTTGCGTGTCGCCGCCGCGCTCAGCGCTTGGCCTGTCCGTGCGCCCCGACTGCCATCACCACGCCCATGCCGGCCAGCAGCGACACCGCAGCGGTGCCGCCGAAGCTCAGCAGCGGCATCGGCACGCCGACCACCGGCAGCAGACCCGAGATCATGCCGCCGTTGACCACGACATACACCGACAGCGCCAGCCCCAGGCTGCCGGCGAGGATGCGTGCGAAGGGCTCGCGCGCGCCTGCGGCGATCCACAGGCAGCGGCCGATCACGAACGCGTACAGCGCCAGCACGGTGGCCACGCCCAGCCAGCCGAATTCCTCGGCCAGCACGGCAAAAATGAAGTCGGTGGTGTGCTCGGGCACGTAGTTCAGATGCGACTGGGTCCCCTCGCCCCAGCCTTGGCCGGTCATGCCGCCGGAGCCGATGGCGATCTTGGACTGGATGATGTTCCAGCCCGCGCCCAGCGGATCGTTCTGAGGATCGCGGAAAGTGAGGATGCGGTCCTGCTGGTAGGGCCGCAGGAACGAGAACCACCCGATCGGCGCGAACAGCGCAAAGCCCGCGGCGGTGGCCGCCCCCACGCCGGCGGCGATGAACCACCACGGCGACAGCCCGGCCAGGTAGAGCGCGAACACGCCGCTCGCGGCCACCAGCATCGCCGTGCCGAAGTCGGGCTGCAGCAGGATCAGGCCGGTGGGCACGCCGATGACCGCCGCGGCGGCGAGCAGGATCTCGATGCGGGGCGGCGGCGCGCTCTGCGCCAGCACCCAGGCCGCCATCATCGGCAGGCTCAGCTTCATCAGTTCGGCCGGCTGGAAATAGAACACGCCCAGGTTGATCCAGTGCGCGCCGCTGCGTCCGGTGCCGATGAACAGCACAACCAGCAGCGGCAGCAGCGAGACGATGTAGAACACCGGCGTGGACCGGCGCAGCGGCGCGGTCGGCACCCGCGACAGCAGCCACATCACGCCCAGCCCCACCACGTAGCGCGCGCCCTGCGACTGCACCAGCGACAGGTTCTGCCCGCCGGCGCTGTGCAGGACCGCCAGGCCGATCGCCATCAGCGCCAGCAGCGCTCCGAGCAGCGGCCAGTCGAGCGTGCGGGTGAAGCGCAGGAACACGTCCAGCAGCCAGCGCAGGATGATGTTCATGGGCGCGTGGCCTCCGGGGCTGCGGGCGGTGCGGCCGGCGCCTCATTGCCCGCCTCTGCCCCGATGTCCCCGTCCGGCCCGTCCTCGCCGCCGGTGTCCCCGGGGGCGGGCCGTTGTACCTCGGGCTCGACCTCCTGCTCCGGGTAGATGCCCAGCAGCCAGGCATCGAACACCTTGCGCGCGATCGGCGCGGCGGCGCTGCCCCCGTAACCACCGCCCTCCACCGCGATCGCGACCGCGATGGTCGGCGCCTCGGCCGGCGCGAAGCCGACGAACAGGGCGCGGTGGCGCAGGTTCATCGGCAGGCTGCGCGGATCGACGGCGCCCGTGCCACGGCGGCTGACCACCTGCGCGGTGCCGGTCTTGCCCGCCATCAGGTAGCCCGCGCCGACGGCGACGCGCCAGCCGGTGCCGCCGGGCTGCATCGTGTCCATCATCCCCTGGCGCACCACGTCCAGGTGCTCGCGGCTGGGGCTGATCGGCACCGGGGCCGGTTGCGGCGTCGCCATCCAGGCTGCGTCGAAACCGGTGCGGGTGGCCGACACCAGGTGCGGGCGCCGCAGCATGCCGTCGGCCAGGCCCGCGCTGGCCCGCGCCAGCTGCAGCGGCGTCACCTTCCAGTCGCCCTGGCCGATGCTGGCGTTGACGGTGTCGCCCGGGTACCAGCGCTCCTTGCGCACCTTCATCTTGGCCGCGGGCGAAGGCAGGATGCCGTCGGCCTCGCCGACCAGGTCGATGCCGGTGGGCGCGCCGAAGCCGTAGTGCTGCATGTACTGCACGAAGCGCTCGATCCCCAGGTCCAGCGCCAGCCGGTAGTAGTAGGTGTTCACCGAGGCCGAGATCGACTTGCGCAGGTCGGTCCAGCCGTGGCCGCCGCGCGCGGCGTCGCCCCAGCCGCGGCTGGTGCCGGGCAGGTAGAACATGCCGGTGGACAGCACCCGGTCCTCGGGCCGGCGCACGCCGCTGTCGAGGCCGGCCAGGGCCAGCAGCGGCTTGAGCGTGGAACCGGGCGCCACCCCGCCCAGCACCAGGCGGTTGTACAGCGGACGCGAGGGCGCGTTCATCAGCCGCTGGTAGTCGGTGTTGGAGATGCCGTTGACGAACAGGTTGGGATCGAAGGCCGGCAGGCTGACCATGGCCAGGACCTCGCCGCTGCGCGGATCGATCGCGATCGCCGAACCCTCCTGCTCGCCGAAGGCCGCCACCATCGCCCGCTGCAGGTCCAGGTCGATCCCCAGCCGCAGGTCGGCGCCGGCCTGCGCCGGCACCATGCCGATGCGGCGCAGCGCGCGCCCCTCGACGTTTGTCTCGACCTGCTCGTAGCCGACCCGGCCGCGCAGCTGCTCGTCGTAGGCGCGCTCCAGGCCGGTGCGGCCGGTATGCGGGAACAGGATCTGGTCGCGGCCGTAACGCTCGACGTCGCCCTCGTCGGTGCGGCCGACATAGCCGATCACGTGCGCGAACAGGTCGCCATGCAGGTAGCGCCGGTTGAGGTAGGGCACCACTTCCACGCCGGGGAAGCGCCAGCGGTCCACCGCGAAGCGCGCCACCTCCTCGTCGCTCACCCGCGCCTTGAGCGTGATCGAGCGGAAGCTGCGGGTAGCCTTGCGCGCCGCCTCGAAGCGCGCGATCTCCTCGGGCGTGAGCGCCACCACCTGCGAGAGCTGCGCGAGCATGCGCGGGATGTCGCCCGCGTCCTCGGGGGTGACGTCGATGCGGTAGGCCGGCACGTTGTCGGCCAGCAGCCGGCCCTTGCGGTCGTAGATCAGGCCGCGGGCAGGCACCACGGGATGCGGCTTGATCCGGTTGGCCTCGGACGCGCGCGCGTATTCGTCGTGGTCGACCACCTGCAGCCGGAAGTACCAGGCGGCCAGGCCCAGCAGGCCCAGCAGCACCAGGCCGAAACCCACCAGCGCGCGCAGCCTGAACTGGGCGGCCTCGGCCGAGGCGTTGCGGATGCGCTGGCGGCGCACGCGCATCAGCGCGGCCTCCGCACCTGCCGGACGGCGTCGAAGCCGAGGAACAACGGCATCCACAGCGCCATGCCCACCAGCGGCGCCAGCCAGTAGGCCCAGGGCAGCTGCGGCAGACCCAGCACCAGGTGCAGGGCGGCGGCGACCACGCGGTCGTTGAACAGCAGGCCGCCGATCGCCAGCGCCTGCTGCGGCAGCGGGAAGAAGCGCAGCTGGGTGCGGAATCGCTGCAGGATGAAGGCCATGATCACCAGTCGCAGCGCCTGCTCGCCCAGCAGCGCGCCAAAGGCGACATCGGCCAGCAGCCCGGCCACGAACGCGAGGCCGAGCCCGGCGCGCTCAGGCTCCTCGATCACCCAGTAGGCGACCACGAGCGCCAGCCAGTACGGGCGCAGGCCCTGCACCGGCGCGGGCAGCGGCAGCAGCCCCAGCACCAGCGCGGCCAGTACGCTCACCGGCAGCAGCCACAGGCGTCCGCGGCGGTTCACGGCCGGGTCTCCGGTGCGGGCGATGGCCTGGGGGCGGGCGCGGACCGGTCGTCGGA
>JAEXTE010000247.1 GCA_023453655.1 Pseudomonadota bacterium | reverse complement strand
CCCTCGCTGTCCATTCGCGACGGCGCCGCCACCCCGCGCACGCCGGCCCGGCGCAGCGCCGCGGCCGTGCCGGCGCCCACCGCGACCCAGGGTTGTCCGGGCCTGTCGCGCAGCGGCTGCAGCGCCGCCGCCGCGCGCGCCGCAGCCGGGCTGGTAAACAGCACCACGTCGGCCGCCAGCGCCGCCGACAGCGCATCGCGCGTGGCGTCGTCGTCGCGCGCTTCGATCCGCCACGGCGACAGCGCCAGCACGCGCATGCCGTGCGCGGCCGCGGCGCGCCGCATCGCGTCGTGCCCGCCCACGGGTCGCAGCGAGATCACGTAGCATGCGGGCTGCTTGCGTGCGGGGGTGCCGTGTTTCATGCCGGCCAGCTTGGTCGCTGCCCTGGCGTGTCGCAAGCGCTCCCCTCCACACGGATGTCCCGGCCGCATGCCTGTTCCCGATCCAACCGCCCTGCACGCCCTCCAGTCGCACCTGCTGGCGATGCCGCCGGCACGCGCGCTGCAGCCGAGCGTGGAGGGATTCGTCGCCGGCCGGCTGCGGCTGCGGGCGCCGCTCGCGGCCAACGTCAACGACAAGGGCAGCGCGTTCGGCGGCAGCCTGGCGTCGATGATGACGCTCGCCGCCTGGGGGCTGACCACGCTGCAGGTCGAGCAAGCCGGGCTGGATGCCGAGGTCTACGTGGCCGACAGCCAGTTGCGCTACCTCACTCCGCTGCGCGAGGACCTGCTGGTCGAAGCCTGGCTCGACGACGACCGGGACTGGGCCGGGTTCCTGTCCACCCTGCGCAGCCGCGGCCGCGCGCGCACCACCGTGCACGCACAGGTTCTGCTGGGCGACGGCGCGCCGGCGGCCACGGCGACCTCGCGCTACGCGGCGATCCTGCGGCGCGGATGAGCGGCGCGCGCCCGGCTGCTAGCATGCCCGCGCCCACGGGGAGGACGACGATGCGCGGATGGCGGCTGGTGGTGACGGGTTGCGTGGCGCTGCTGCTGGCGGCCTGCGCCAGCACCGGCAAGGAGATGTCCGAACTGCAGCGCGCCCAGTATTCCTGGTCGGCCGCGATCCGCTGGGGCGACTTCGAGGGCGCCTGGAACCTGGTCGACCCCGACTGGCGCGAGGCGCATCCGCTGACCGACCTGCAGCTGGAGCGCTACCGCCAGGTGCAGGTCTCGCACTACCGCGACCTGGCCTCCAGCCCCGGCGAGTCGGAAGCGCTGCGCGAGATCGAGATCGGGGTGATCAACCGCCACACCATGGCCGAGCGCACCCTGCGCTACACCGAGCGCTGGCGCTACGACGCGCAGCGCAAGCGCTGGTGGATCGAGGGCGGACTGCCGGACTTCTGGGCGGGCGAGTAGCCGCCGGGGCCGTCCGCGCGGCCCTGTGCGACAATCCCGTCCCCTTCCGCACAGCCGATCCGCCGTGGACTTCCAGGAACTGATGGCCTTCGCCGGCCGCAACCAGATGCTCGCGCTGGCCTTCGTGGGCCTGACCGCCGCGATCGTCGCGACCGAGATCGCGCGCCTGCTGCGCAGCTACAAGGTCGTCCGCCCGGCCGAGGTGACCGCCCTGGTCAACCGCGACAACGCCCTGGTCGTGGACCTGCGCGCGATCGCCGATTTCGAGAAGGGACACATCCCCGGCTCGAAGAACGTGCTGATGAGCCAGTTCGATCCCGAGAACAAGCGCCTGGCTTCGGCCAGGGCGCTGCCGGTGGTGCTGGTCTGCAAGACCGGCCAGAGCGCCGGCGAGGCTGCCAAGCGGCTGAAGAAGGCCGGTTTCGAGCGCGTGTTCGTGCTCGACGGCGGCATCGGCAGCTGGCAGCAGGCCGACCTGCCGCTGGCAAAGGGCCGCGGCTGAACCCTCCAGGTGCGATAATCGCCCCTTTCCGCCCATTTACCGGAGCAGTAGCAGGATGTCCGACCAAGCCCTCAACGGTGGCGCCGAGCCCGCGCAGCAGGCCAACGGCCCGCAGTTCAGCGTCGAGAAGATCTACGTCAAGGACGTCTCGTTCGAGTCGCCCAAGGCTCCGTTCGTGTTCAACGAACAGACCCAGCCGCAGATCAACATGAACCTCAACCAGCGCGTGCAGCGGCTGGGCGAGAACGCGTTCGAGGTGGTGCTGGGCGTGACCCTGACCTGCACCGCCGGCGAAGGCGAGGGCAACGCGGTGTACATGGTCGAAGTGCAGCAGGCGGGCGTGTTCGGCCTGGCCGGCTTCGAGCCCAACGTCACCGATGCCCTGCTCGGCACCCAGTGCCCGAACGTGCTGTATCCCTACGCGCGCCAGCTGATCGGCGACCTGATCCAGGCCGGCGGCTTCGCCCCGTTCCTGCTGCAGCCGATCAACTTCGACGCGCTGTACGCCGAAGGCCTGCGCCAGCGGCAGGCGCAGGGCGCCGGAAATGGCGACCTGGCCAACAGCGAGACGGCCGGCAACGCCTGATCGATGTCGAGCCCGACCGTCAGGGTCGCGGTCCTTGGCGCGGGCTCCTGGGGCACCGCGCTCGCTTCGCTGATCGCCCGCCACGGCCATCCCACCATCCTGTGGGGCCGTGACGAGGCGGTGGCCGAAGCCATCGACCGGCGCCACGAGAATCCGCGCTACCTGCCCGGCATCCCGCTGCCGGAGGCGCTGCGCGCCACCACCGACCTGGCCGACGCAGTGCGCGGCGCCGACCTGGTCCTGGTGGTGGTGCCGTCGCATGCGTTCACCGAAACCCTGCGTGCGCTGGCGCCGCTGCGCCCCGCGGACGCGGGCGTGGCCTGGGCGGCGAAGGGCTTCGAACCCGGTTCCGGCCGGTTCCTGCACGAGGTCGCCGCAGACGAGCTGGGCGATGACGTGCCGCTGGCGGTGGTGACCGGCCCGTCGTTCGCCAAGGAGGTCACCCTCGGCCTGCCGACCGCGGTGACGGTGCAGGGGGACGATGCGGCCTTCGTGCAGCGGGTCGCCGACGTGCTGCACGGGCCGGAATTCCGCGCCTACACCGGCAGCGACATGCGCGGCGCGGAACTCGGCGGCGCGATGAAGAACGTGCTGGCGGTGGCGA
>JAEXTE010000134.1 GCA_023453655.1 Pseudomonadota bacterium | reverse complement strand
GCCTCGCGTCCGTCCCGGCGGACCACGACCTGCAGCCGGCCATCGACGATACGCGCCGTCACCGCTGCGTCGTCGGGGCCCTTCCCGCCATACACGTGCGCCTCTGCGGTCGCGCGCAGCACAGCCCAGCGGCACGGCCAGTTGACCGCCGCGACGGGCGTGCCGTCGGACTTGCGCAGCAGGTCCGGCACGCCGGCGGGCGATTCGAGCGGAGCGAGCGGCGCCACGCAGGCGTCTGCGGCCTGCGCCCATGTCAAGGACGGCGCCAGCGCGGTGGCCAGGACCACCAGGCGGAACAGGATCGAGGACATCGCGGGCTCCCTTGCAGGTCGCCCCGATGATGCCAGCGTGGCGCGCGTTCCGGCCAACGCGCGGCGCCGGCCGGCTCGCAGGCGCGGTTACTTGAGCTTGATCTCGCGCAGGCGCTGCTCGAGGAAGCCGTGCGCGGTGATGGGCTCCGGGTAGCGGCTGGGGTTGTCCTCGCTCACGCAGGACGGCAGCACGTCGATCAGGAAGTCCGGGTTCGGGTGCAGGAAGAATGGCACCGAGTAGCGCGGCTGGCGCGCGGCCTCGCCCGGGGGATTGACCACGCGGTGGATGGTCGAGGGATAGACGTGGTTGGTCAGGCGTTCGAGCATGTCGCCGATGTTGACCACGATGGTGTCGCCTTCCGAGGTGAAGGGCACCCACTCGTCCTTCTTCGACAGGACTTCCAGGCCCGCGGTCGAGGCGCCGACCAGCAGGGTGATGAAATTGATGTCGCCATGCGCGCCGGCACGCACGTTGGGGATGTCGTCG
Source organism: Pseudomonadota bacterium (assembly GCA_023453655.1). Lineage (GTDB taxonomy): Bacteria > Pseudomonadota > Gammaproteobacteria > Xanthomonadales > Xanthomonadaceae > Luteimonas > Luteimonas composti. The sequence goes on along the minus strand of JAEXTE010000134.1, from coordinate 3,112 downwards.
GCGGTGATCGGCGGATAGTGGATCGGGCGCAGGATCGAGTTGCCGAAGTTGGTCTTGTCGGCGAAGAAGTCCGCCGGCAGGCCGATGTGCAGGGCGAGCGCCGACAGCACGCGCGAACCCAGGGCGTCCAGCGCGTTGTACAGGGCCAGGCCGTATTCCCTGAACTCGGGCACTTCGGCCGGCCACACGTTCGGCGGCATCACGTCGCGGTACTTCGAGTCGTCCGGCAGTTCGCGGCCGATATGCCAGAACTCCTTGAGGTCGAAGTGCTTGGATCCCTTCGCGGTCTCGATGCCGAACGGGGTGTAGCCGCGCGCGCCGCCGCCGCCGGGAATGTGATACTGCTTCTTCACGTCCTCCGGCAGCGCGTAGAACTTGCGGAACGCGGCGTAGGCCTCGTCGATCAGCGCCTGGGGGATGCCGTGGTGGCTGATTCCCGCGAACCCCCATTCGCGGTAGGCGGCGCCGAGTTCGGCCACGAACGCGTCGCGGTCGCTGTCGAAGCGGCGGATGTCGAGGGTGGGGATACGCGCACTCATGCTGGACTCCGGGTACGTCTGCGATCCGGCATCAGGCCGGCCCGCCGCGCGGGCCGCACCGATCCGGGTCAATTCATGCTTCCGCGGCGGCGCGCACCGCGTCGGCCAAGGTGTCGAGGGTGGACTGCACCAGCGCATCGTCGTCGGCCTCGACCGTGACGCGCACCACCGGCTCGGTGCCGGAGGGGCGCAGGAAGGCGCGGCCGCGGCCTTCCACCGCCGCCTGGGCGCGGCCCAGCGCGACGAGCACGCTCTCGGCCTCGGCCGGGCGCGCGCCGTTGCCGTAGCGCACGTTGACGGTCTTCTGCGGCAGCTTGCGCACGCCGGCCATGGCCTGCTGTAGGGTCAGGCCGCGGCGCTTGAGCACCTCCAGCACCTGCAGCGCGCTGATGATGCCGTCGCCGGTGGTGGCGCGGTCCAGGCACAGCAGGTGGCCGGACGCTTCGCCGCCGAGGATCCCGCCGTGCTCGAGCAGCGCCTGGTGCACGTAGCGGTCGCCGACGTTGGTGCGCAGGAATTCGATGCCGGCGCGCTGCAGCGCCTGCTCGAGGCCGTAGTTGGTCATGATCGTGCCGACCACCGGACCGCGCAGGCGGCCGCTGGCCTGCCAGTCGGTGGCCAGCAGGTACAGCAGGTTGTCGCCGTCGTGGACCGCGCCGTCGCTGTCGACGAACAGCAGGCGGTCGCCGTCGCCGTCGAAGGCGATGCCGAGGTCGGCGCCTGCCGCGCGTACGCGCGCCGACAGCGTCTCCGGGTGCATCGAACCGACGCCGTCGTTGATGTTGGTGCCGTCTGGATCGACGCCGATCGCGTCGACCCGCGCGTCGAGCTCGCGCAGCACCAGCGGCGCGATCTGGTAGGTCGCGCCGTTGGCGCAATCCACCACGATGTGCATGCCGGTGAGGTTGAAGGTGCGCGAAACAGAACTCTTGCAGGCCTCCACGTAGCGCCCCACCGCGTCGCGGGTGCGCACCGCCTTGCCCAGGCGCTCGGAGGACACGGTGGTGAACGGCCGGTCCAGCGCGGCCTCGATCGCGAGCTCCGTCGCGTCGTCGAGCTTCTCGCCCTCGGCGGAGAAGAACTTGATGCCGTTGTCGTAGTGCGGGTTGTGCGAGGCCGAGATCACGATGCCGCCATCGGCGCGCATCGAACGGGTCATGTGCGCCACCGCCGGCGTGGGCATCGGCCCCATCAGCTGCACGTGCACGCCGGCAGCGACCAGGCCGGCCTCCAGCGCCGCCTCGAACATGTAGTTGGAGATGCGCGTGTCCTTGCCGATCACCACCAGCGGCTTGCGGCTGTCGCCGCGCGCCTCGGCGGCCTCGCGCAGGGCGTGGCCGTAGGCGTTGCCCAGGCGGAGCACGAAATCGGCCGAGATCGGGCCCTCGCCGACGCGGCCGCGGATACCATCGGTACCGAAGTACTTCCTGCTCATGCGGCGGCATCCTGCGGGATGGGCTGGCGGGTCATCATCGCCACCAGCGACGCGATGCGGTCGCGCAGCTGGCGGCGGTCGCAGATCTGGTCGATGGCGCCATGCTCGAGCAGGAACTCCGAGCGCTGGAAGCCCTCGGGCAGGGTCTCGCGCACGGTCTGCTCGATCACGCGCGGGCCGGCGAAGCCGATCAGCGCCTCCGGTTCGGCGATGTTGATGTCGCCCAGCATGGCGAACGAGGCCGACACGCCGCCGGTGGTCGGATGGGTCAGCACCGAGATGTAGGGCAGGCCCGCGGCGCGCAGCCGCCCGAGCGCGGCCGAGGTCTTGGCCATCTGCATCAGCGAGAACAGGCTCTCCTGCATGCGCGCGCCGCCGCTGGCCGAGAAGCAGACGAAGCCCGAGCCCAGCTCCAGCGCGCGCTCGGCGCCGCGGGCGAAGCGCTCGCCCACCACCGAGCCCATCGAGCCGCCCATGTAGGCGAAGTCGAAGGCGGCAGCGACCATCGGCATCTGCTTGAGCCGGCCCTCCATCACGACCAGCGCGTCGCGCTCGCCGGTCGACTTCTGCGCGGCCTTGATCCGGTCGGCGTACCGCTTCTGGTCGCGGAAGCGCAGGATGTCGGTAGGCCCGAGTTCGCCGGCGATCTCGGCAAGTTCACCCGGGTCGAGGAACGTGCGCAGCCGCGCGCGGGCGCGGATCGGACGGTGGAAGTTGCACTTCGGGCAGACCTCGAGGTTCTCCTCCAGCTCGGGGCCGTAGAGCACGGCGCTGCAGCGCTCGCACTTTTCCCACAGGCCCTCGGGCACGCTGCGCTTGCGCGCGTTGGTGCCCGTCTCGGTGCGGATGCGCGGCGGCATCAGTTTCTTCAACCAGGACATGCTTGGCGTCGGATCCGTTGGCGGCTGCGGCCGCGAAGGCGCGCAGTTTAGCGCACGGGTCGGAGCACCCCGCCCCCCCGGCGCCGGCCACGCGCGGCCCCGGCCTTCCGACGCCGGCCAGGCCGCGCATGTCCTGGCCGGGGCTCAGTCCAGCGCGGCCCGCAGCGGAGCCAGGAACGCGCCGGCGCGGCGGGCCGCCTCGTCCGGATCCCCGGCATCGGCCAGCTCGGCGACCAGCGCGCTGCCAACCACCACGC
>JAEXTE010000163.1 GCA_023453655.1 Pseudomonadota bacterium | reverse complement strand
GCCGCGGGCTACCGCGTCGCCGTGCACTGCCGCAGTTCCGCCGCGGAGGCCGCCACGCTGTGCGCGGAACTGGAGGCGTTGCGGGCCGACAGCACGGCGGTGCTGGCGGCCGACCTCGCCCGCTTCGACGCCCTGCCCGAACTCGTGGCCCACACGGTCGGCCGCTTCGGCCGGCTCGACGCGCTGGTCAACAACGCCGCGGTCTTCTTCCCCACGCCCGTCGGCACGGTGACCCCGGCGCAGTGGGACACGCTGATGGCCACCAACCTGCGCGCGCCGCTGTTCCTGTCGCAGGCGGCCGCGCCGCATCTCAAGGCCAGCGGCGGCGCCATCCTCAACATCAGCGATGTCTATGCGCGCCAGCCGCGTCCCGACCTGCTGGCCTACGCCGTCAGCAAGGGCGGCCTGGAGGCGATGACCCGCGCCCTGGCCGCGGCGCTGGCGCCCGAGGTGCGGGTGAACGCGATCGCGCCCGGCGCCATCCTGTGGCCGGAAGACGCGTCCGACCCGGCGCTGCAGGCGCGGATCCTGTCGCGCACCGCGCTGGGTCGGGTCGGCGAGGTCGACGAGATCGCCGAGACCGCACTGTGGCTGCTGCGCGACGCGGGCTACACCACCGGTTCGGTGATCGCGGTGGACGGCGGGCGGACGCCGCTGTAGCGACGCCCGCCCGGTGCGGGTCAGCGGCCCGGCAGGAAGGCCTGCTCCAGCCCGGCGTCGCGGAACGCCGGCGGCGTTTCATGCGAGACCGCGTAGCGGTACAGCGCCGCGGAGTAGATGCCGCTCAGCGCCGCCTGGTAGACGCCCGCCAGCAGCACCACCAGCAGGAACAGCGCGCCCACCATGATCGCCAGCGCCACCGACACCTGCGCCGCCAGCAGCGCGGCGCCCGCGCCCACCAGCACCAGGGCGAAGGTGATCAGCCCGAACGCGGCGCCGATGCCGACCTGCCCGACCGCGTTCTCGCCCCAGGTGCGCTTGAGCAGCGTCGCGCTCTGCTTGAGCGCGTCGATCGGCCCGACGTCGCGGGTCACCAGCACCGGCACGACCAGGAAGGTGGCCAGGGTCCAGGCCGCGCCAAGCCCGCTGCCGACCAGGCGTACGACGAAGTTGTTGTCCTTGCGCTTGAGCGACTGCAACAGCACGCCGACGGTCGCGGCGACGGCGGCGTAGCCGAGGATCGCGGGCAGTCGCGCACGGGCGGCGCGGAAGCCGTCGGCCAGGGTGGGGTCGCCGCCCTCGAGCCGGATCATCGCCGCGCCGACCAGGGCGCAGTTGAAGAAGATCATCACGCTGTACTGGACGAAATAGAACAGGAAGGCGAACACCGCCCCGCCCACGCCGAAGCCATCGGCGAAGATCCGCAGCGCGAACATCGGCAGCAGGAAGGTCGCCAGCACCACCACGGTGGCGATGCCGGAGATGACGGGGAACAGCATCAGCTCCTTGTCCGAGCGCAACACCGACGCGCTGGCCTTGACCAGATCCCAACTGCGCGCAACCTTGTCGAACATCGCCTTGCCTCCGTGGTGGACCACCAGACTGCCGCCGCGCCCGCGCGCCGGCAATTGACGGTTGTCACCACCAGACGGGGACGGCGCCGGGGATGTGACGGCGCCGCGGGACCGTCCTCAGTAGCGTCCGTCCAGGGCGAACACCGGCGCGCGGCCGCGCCAGGCGCCTTCGCTGAAGTCCGGGAACTCGAGCGTGCGGCTGCCGTCGGCGATCGAGGCTTCCGACAGCGGGGTGATCGCGCTCCAGGCCACCGCGTCGTAGATGTCGATCGGCATCGGTGCGCCGGCCTTGAGCGCCTCGACGAAGGCGTGGACGACGAAGAAGTCCATGCCGCCGTGGCCGCCCCCGGCCGCGCGCTCGCCCAGCCGCTGCCACAGCGGATGGTCGTGGCGCTCCAGCCAGGCCTGGGCCGGCTCCCACTGGTGCGGCTGCGGGCTCCTGCCCTCCAGGTAGATCGACTGGTTGAGGTCCATCCAGATCCCGCCTGTGCCCTGCACCCGGAAGCCCAGCGAGTACGGCCGCGGCAGCGAAGTGTCGTGGGTGAGCAGGATGGTCTGGCCCTGCTCGCAGCCGATCTGGGTGGTCACCACGTCGCCCAGCGCGAATTCCACCGCGGCGTTGGGATGATCCGGCCCGCCCTGCGCCACCACGTACTCGTGCAGGCCGCGCGCCTGGCTGGCGTGGCTGGTCAGGCGCGTGAAGCGGTTGCCGCGGTGGATGTCGAGCCACTGCGCGCAGGGGCCGATGCCGTGGCTGGGATAGAGCTCGCCGTTGCGGCGCACCGAATGCGGCGTGCGCCACTTCGCCTCCGACCAGCCGCGTTCGCCGAACTCGGCGCCGCCGCCATAGGGCTTGCCCGGCTCGCCGGAATTGAACTTCACCGCGCGCAGGTCGTGCTCGTAGCCGCCCTGGACGTGCACCAGTTCGCCGAACAGGCCCTGGCGCACCATCTGCAGCACGGCCAGCACGTCGCGCCGGTAGCAGACGTTCTCCAGCAGCATGTAGGGCGTGCCGGTGCGCTGCTGCGCGCGCAGCACGTCCCAGTGGTCCTGCAGGGCGATGCCGGCGACCACTTCGCAGCCCACCGCCACCTTCGCCTCCATCGCCGCGATCGCCTGGGGCGCATGCAGCTCCCACGGCGTGGCGATCAGCACCGCGTCCAGCCGCGCCCGCGCCAGCATGTCGCGCCAGGCGTCCACGCTGCCGGTGTAGACCTGCGGCGCGCGGCGGCCGGCGGTGGCCAGCTGCGCGAGCGCGCGATCGAGCATGTAGCGCTCGATGTCGCAGATCGCCGCGATGTCGACGCCGTCCTGCTTGAGCAGCTCCGACAGCAGCACCTGGCCGCGCATGCCGGTGCCGATCACGCCCACCCGCAGGCGTTCGCGCGGGCGGCCCAGGGCGCCGATCCAGGGCGCGGCGGCCAGCAGGGCGGTCGAGGACTTGAGCAGTTGCCTGCGCTTCACGAATACCTCCGGGGGGGCGGATCAGTCCAGGGCGACCACGTCGAACGCGGTCGCGCGGTCGGGGTGCGCCTGCCACAGCTCGGCCAGCGACCGCCCCAGCACGGGATGCAGGAGCGCCGGCGCGATTTCCGCCAGCGGCTTGAGCACGAAGGCGTGGCGCAGTTCGCCGCGCGGGATGCACAGGTGCCCGGGGCCCTCGAGCACGAGGTCGTCGTAGAGCACGATGTCGATGTCGAGCGTGCGGTCGCCGTACCGGGGGCCGCTGCGGTCGCGGCCATTGGCGTCCTCCAGCGCATGCAGCCAGTCGTTGAGGGCCTGCGGCGACAGGTCGGTGCGCACGGCCGCGGCGGCGTTGACGAAGGCCGGGCCGTCGAAGCCGACGGCGGGAAAACGCCAGGCCGTGGACAGCGCCACGTCGCCGAACCGCGCGCGCAGGGCCGCCACCGCGATACGCAGGTAGCGCTCGGGTTCCAGGTTGCTGCCGAGGCTGAGGTAGGCGGTGTGCATGCGGCGCTCCAGGGGGCGCCTATGATCGCGCACCGCGTGCGCCGCGGCGAGCGCCAGCGGGCGGGCTCAGCCCACCGCCTGCGGCGGCTCGACCCGCTGCAGGCGCAGATCCAGCGGCGCGTCGCCCAGGGTCTGGAACACGCGCAGGCCGAACTCGGGCAGGATCGCCAGCAGGTGGTCGAAGATGTCCGCCTGGATGCCCTCGTAGAACGCCCAGCGCACGTCGCTGCTGAAGCAGTAGATCTCCAGCGGCAGGCCCTCGGCGGTGGGCTGCAGCTGGCGCACCAGCAGGGTCATGTCCTGGTGGATGCCGGGATGGTGGCGCAGGTACTGCTCGACGTAGGCGCGGAAGGTTCCGAGGTTGGTGACCCGGCGGCGGTTGACCGGCTCGGCGCCGCGCTCGGCCAGGGTCGCGTTCCACTCGCGGATTTCGGCCGCCTTGCGGTCGAGGTAGCCGTCGATCAGCACGAAGCGGCGCATCCGCGCCACCTCGTCCTCGTCCAGGAAGCGCACCGAGCGCTGGTCGAGGTACAGCGCTCGCTTGATCCGGCGCCCGCCCGACTCGCTCATCCCGCGCCAGTTCTTGAACGAGTCGCTGATCAGCTTCTTGGTCGGGACGGTGGTGATCGTCTTGTCCCAGTTCTGCACCGTCACCGTGTGCAGGGCGATGTCGATCACGTCGCCGTCGGCGTTCTGGCTGGGCATCTCGATCCAGTCGCCGATGCGTACGCGGCCGTCGTTGCTGATCTGCACGCTGGCCACCAGCGAGAGGATCGTGTCCTGGAAGATCAGCATCAGCACCGCCGTCGCCGCGCCCAGGCCGGTGAGGATGTGCAGGAACTGCGCGCCGATCAGGGTTGCCACGATCGAGATCGCCACCAGCACGAACATGATGATCTTGGCCACCTGCAGGTAGCCCTTGATCGGCTTGTTGCGTGCGTCCGGGCGCCGCTCGTAGACCTGGTTGACCAGGTCAAGGGCGCGCGACACCGACAGCGCCACGGTCAGCACGATGAAGGCCTGGCACAGCGCGCGCACCACCGCCACCACCTGCGGCGGCAGGTCCGGCACCATCGGGATGCCGGCCGCGATCACCATCGCCGGCACCACGTTGGCCAGGCGCGGGATCACGCGCAGGCGCACCTCGCCGCCGCTGGCCGCGTCGCGGGCGGTGGTGGCCGCCAGCGCGCGCTGGATGCCGCGCAGCAGGACGCGCTTGGTCAGCCAGTTGGCCAGCCACGCCGCCAGCAGCAGCGCCGCGATGGCCAGGCCCGTGTATGCCCATGGGTACGGCGCGAGCGCCGCCTGCAGTCTCTCCAGCTGTGCCTGCAAAACTTCCTTCCTCTGTCGTTCGCGCTACTTCGTGCGGCGGCGCTCGATGACGACGCCGACCGCGCGCGCGCCGCGCACCGCGCCCGGCTTGCTCAGCTTGAGGCGCAGCCAGTCGACCCCGAACTCGTCGATCACGATCTGCGCGCAGCGCTCGGCCAAGGTCTCCACCAGGCCGAAGTCCGACTGCCTGACGTATTCGATCAGGCGCTTGCTCACCGCCTTGTAGTTGAGCGTGTCGGCGATGTCGTCGCTGGCGGCGGGCACGCGGTTGTCGAAACCCATTTCCAGGTCGAACACCAGGGTCTGGCGGATCCGCCGCTCCCAGTCGTAGATGCCGATCAGCGCGTCGATCTCGAGCGCCTCGATGAAAACCTTGTCCATGCGCCCATCCTAACCGGCGCGACTCAGGCGGCCGTCGCCACCGGCGCGAGCGTGGCCATGTCCCAGCGCGGCGTCACGTGCACCGCGGGGCCATCGTGCTGGCCGGCGGCCAGGCGCAGCGCGCCGGCGAAGGCGATCATCGCGCCG
>JAEXTE010000455.1 GCA_023453655.1 Pseudomonadota bacterium | reverse complement strand
CCGGTCTTGCTTCGTTACCGACAACGCCGCGCCATCAGCCCCGCGGCGCGCGGCGCGGTGCGCCTTCGAGCTGCTGGACGCGGCTTTCGATCTGGTCGAGCCGCTGGTTGGCCTGCTGGGCGGACTGGTTGGCCGCTTCGGCGCTCTGCGCCGCGCCCTGCACGCGCGTGTCGAGCTGGTCGAGGCGCGAGTTGATGGTGGCGAACTCGTCGTCGTAGGTGGCGCAGCCGGAAAGACCCGCAGCGGCAACCATCGCCACGGCAAGCGTGCCGGCCTTCAGCAGATGTCGCTTGTTCTCGAACATTTCAGTGCTCCTTCGTCTGGGACCCGGGGAATATAGCGACCTTTAGGTAAGCGCCCCCGACCTGCCTTCAGGTAGCGTTGGAATAAGGCCGGGTTTGTGAAGATGAAGTGATTCCGGCTGTTCTGTGACGTTGTCTGCTGGATTTAACGCGAACCTAGCAACTGCAACTGCAACGCGAGTGAGGCGCGGATCCAGACCGTCTTGCGGCGTGAAGCCGCGTGCCAGGCGTTCGACGGCATCAGTACGTTCGGATCGATGGCGCGATCGATTTCCGGCGGAAGCACCGTCGTATATCGATGCGCGCCCGGTAACTGCGCACCGCAAACCGCTTGCATGGCATGCGGGTAGTACGTTGCATGGCGCCACGCCGGCGGAGGACCTTCCACGCAGGACGCTGTCGCGGCGCTGGAATTCCATCGTCCGGAGGGGCAGCGAGACTTGTCACCTGCCTCGCCCAAGGCCGCCAGTGTCCATCAACGTGGCGGCGCCGGACGCAGCGGTGCGGGACGGTTGGACGGCTGCCACGGTTTCACGGGCCGCTCCGGTTCGTCGACGTAGCTTGTGCGCGTCGAACGCGATGGAGTTCCGTCATGGCAACGAGCAAGCACAGCGGCAAGCGCGAACTGATCGCGCCCAACGGCGACAAGCGCCTCGTGCGGCGCGACGAGGAAGGGCGGTTCAAGGAGAGCGACGATCTCGGCCGTTCCCTGTCGCAGGACGTGCGCAAGAAGGCCAAGACCGACGTGAAGTCCGGACAGGGCGACCGCGGGGACCGCAAGCGCTCCTGAGCGCGGGTGGGCGTGCGCGCCGTCATCGCCGATACTCGCGGCCATGGACGATTGCGCAGGCCATTGGATCGATGCCCTCGGCCTGGAACCGCATCCGGAAGGCGGGTACTACCGGCGCATCCATGCCTCGCCCCTCGAAGTGGTGGTCCAGGGCCGGCGCCGCCCGGCGATGACCGCGATCCGCTACCTGCTCGAGGCTGGGCAGCGCAGCGCCTGGCACCGGGTGGATGCGGAGGAATGCTGGCACTGGGATGATGGCGGCCCGCTGCAACTTCTGCTGCATCGGGAAGGCGACGCGGCGATCGAGCAGTACGTCCTCGGCGCGGCGGGAGAAGGTCGGACCACGACCTGCATCGTCCCGGCAGGCGTCTGGCAGTCGGCGCGCGCGCTCGATCGCCACGCGCTGGCGACCTGCGTGGTCGCGCCGGGCTTCCTCTGGGAAGGATTCGAACTGCTCGAACCTGGAACGCCGCTGGGCTGGGAACTGTCGCGCCTCGACGTGGTCCAGCGTTGACGCCGGCGGCCTCCCGCCCGCCGCGAGGGAACGCAGGATGAGATACGCATGGCTGGCCGGCGCGGCACTGTGGCTGTTTGTGTCTTCCGCCCTCGTCGCGCAGGACACCGGCCAGCCCGTCGACGACGGCCTCGGGCCGGGCTCTGCCGCCCCGGCGATCGTCGACCACGAAACGGTGGTGGTCTCCGGTGCGTTGCCGGGTCCCGGCCTGTGGAAAGTCCGCAAGGACGGGCACACGCTGTACGTACTGGCGACCCTGTCGCCGCTGCCGCGGCGCATGGAGTGGGAGTCGGCTGGCGTGGAGTCTGTGGTCGCGCGCGCGCAGCGGATCCTGCTGCCGCCCTCGTTCACGCTGGACGCCGACGTCGGCGTGTTCCGCGGCCTGATGCTGCTGCCTTCGCTGCTCAAGGCCCGCCGCAACCCCGACGGACGCCGATTGCAGGAAGTGGTGCCGGCCGACCTGTACGCGCGCTGGTCGCCGCTGAAGCAGCATTACATCGGCCGCGACGGGGGGGTCGAGCGCTGGCGGCCGATCTTCGCCGCGCAGGAACTGTACGAAGCGGCGATGCGCCGGTCCGGACTGACGCTGGACCACGTGGTCGACAAGGAAGTGCGGCGCATGGCCAAGCGCCACGACGTGCCCCTGCGCGGCGTCAACTTCAAGCTGCACGTGGAAGACCCGAAGTCCGCCATCCGCGAGTTCCAGGACACCGCGCTGGCCGATACCGACTGCTTCGCGCGCACCTTGGCGCGGATCGAGACCGACTTGGAGGCGATGCGGCGGCGCGCCAATGCCTGGGCCACGGGCGATACGGCGTCCCTGCTGGCGCTGCCGGTGGACAGCCAGTACGGCGCCTGCATCGAAGCGGTGACCGGCAGCGCGCTGGCCCGTCGCCTGGGCGTGACCGACCTGGGCCCCAGGCTGGAGACCATGTGGCTGGACGCGGCCGAGGAGGCGCTCGCCAGGGACGCGGTGAGCCTGGCGATGCTGCCCCTGGCCATGGTGACTTCGCCCAAGGGCTACCTGGCGCGGTTGAAGGAACGCGGCTACGAGGTCGAGGCGCCCTGAGCGGGGATCAGGTGCCGACCCTGTCGCGACCGGCATGCTTGGCGCGGTAGAGCGCCGCGTCGGCCTCGTCGATCCACTGCTCGACCGTGGCATGCCCGGCCTGGGCCGGGGCCATCCCGATGCTGGCGGTGATGCGCGCGCCGGGCAGCCCGCCGATGCCGGCTTCGCGGATCGCGGCCAGCATCGCTTCGGCCTGGGCCTGCGCCTGCCCGGCGGACAGGCCGCCCAGCAGGACGCCGAATTCGTCGCCGCCGTAGCGACCGGCCGCATCCGCCGGGCGCAGCGTGGCGCGGATCGCCCCCGCGACCGCGCGCAACACCTCGTCGCCCACCGAATGGCCGTGGCGGTCGTTGGCGACCTTGAAGTGGTCGATGTCGAGCAGCAGCAGGGTGGTCGGCACGCCTTCGTCGCGATGCAGGCGCAGGGCGTGGTCGGCCAGCTCCAGCCAGTGCCGGCGCACGGGCAGGCCGGTCAGCGAGTCGGTACGGCTCAGTTCGTCGAGCTGGCGGCTCTTGTGGCGGATCTTCTGGCCCATGTGGCTGACCGCCAGCGCCACGCCGATGGTGTGGATGGTGAGCACCGGCAGCGACCACAGCAGTTCGACCATGCTGGTGTCCATGCGTACCGCGAAGCCGGTCGACAGCCCACCGCACAGCACGCCGGCGGCGAAGGCCGGCAGCGACCACAGCCACAGGCGCGGAATGCCGGTGCTGATCTTGTCCACCGTGACCAGGGTGAACAGGAGCACCGAAGGCAGCAGGTTGAACTGCATCATCGCCACCCAGAAGCCGGTCTGGGCCGAATCCAGCAGCAGATTGCGCGTTTCGGTCCGGAAGGGCGAACCGCTGCGCCGGGCCAGCTGCAGCGCCAGGTGCGGCCAGAGCAGCGCGGTGAAGGCGAGCAGCGCCCACTGCAGCGGGCCGGCACCGTTCTCGTGAAGCACCGCGCCGATGCACAGCCCACCCAGGCCCATGCCGAGCAGACGGAAGCGGTAGGTGAGGTCGGGAAGGCGATCCATGCCGTGGGACGTGCCGCGCCGGTGCCCGGCCGGGCGGTCCAGGCCGGCTCGCGTCATGGCGGCCCCGATGCGTGGGCCGGCGTGGCGATCCCGCCGGCCCG
>JAEXTE010000439.1 GCA_023453655.1 Pseudomonadota bacterium | reverse complement strand
TGCACGTGCCCGGGCACGAACTGGGTGAAGGAGTTGGCGATGGCGACGATGGGCTTCTGGAAATCCTCGTCGCGCATGCCCGTGGCGCGCCACAGCGCCCGGGCACCGGCCATGTTGCGGCCATGGGTGGAGGTTTTCGAACGGTATTCGGGCATGGACTTCGTGGGGATGACGCAATGCGTCAAAGCCGGGATTCTGCGGGCTTTGCGACGTTTCGGCTGCAATGATTTCACTGGCAACGAAATCAGATCGATTTTGTCAAGGCTTGCGCTTGACAAGGCCGGAAACGCGGGGGTAGTTTGCAGGAATGCTGCACCGCCACACCCCTGCGACGCATGCCCCCGACGCCAGCCCGGCGTCCATTCTCGTACTCGGCCTTATTACCTCGCCAACAGGTGCGGGTCGGTCGGGCGCGTAAGCAGGAAGCGCCAAATCGCTGAACCCCGCACCGCAAGGGCGGGGTTTTTTGTTGCCTTGCATCCACCCCATCCAACACACCGTTCCGCAGAGAGCCCAGACATGACCCAGCCTTCGATCCCCAAGCCCCGCATCGCCATCGTCGGTTATGGCAGCCAGGGTCGTGCCCACGCGCTCAACCTGCGCGACTCGGGCTTCGACGTCACGGTCGGCCTGCGCCCCGGCGGCCCGACGGAAGCCAAGGCCAAGGCCGACGGCTTCAACGTCAAGGCGCCGGCCGAGGCGGTGAAGGACGCCGACCTGGTGGCCGTGCTGACGCCGGACATGGTGCAGAAGAAGCTCTACGAGGAGGTGCTGGCGCCGAACCTCCGCCAGGGCGCGGTGCTGCTGTTCGCGCACGGGCTCAACGTGCACTTCGGCATGATCGCCCCGCGCGACGACCTGGACGTGGTGCTGGTCGCGCCCAAGGGTCCGGGCGCGCTGGTGCGCCGCGAGTACGAGATCGGCCGCGGCGTGCCCTGCATCTACGCCATCCACCAGGACCGCAGCGGCAGGGCGAAGGACTACGCGCTGGCCTATGCCGGCGGCCTCGGCGGCGCGCGCGCCAACCTGATCGAGACCACCTTCAAGGAAGAGACCGAGACCGACCTGTTCGGCGAGCAGGCCGTGCTGTGCGGCGGCGCCTCGTCGCTGGTCCAGGCCGGCTTCGAGGTGCTGGTGGAAGCCGGCTACCAGCCGGAGATCGCCTACTACGAAGTGCTGCACGAGCTGAAGCTGATCGTCGACCTGTTCTACGAGGGCGGCATCACCCGCATGCTCGAGTTCGTGTCCGAGACCGCGCAGTATGGCGATTACGTCAGCGGGCCGCGCGTGATCGACGCCGGCACCAAGGAGCGCATGCGCGAGGTGCTCAAGGACATCCAGGACGGCACCTTCACCAAGAACTGGGTGGCCGAGTACGAGGCCGGCCTGCCGAACTACAACAGGTACAAGCAGGCCGACCTGGAGCATCCGATCGAGCAGGTCGGCAAGAAGCTCCGCGAAAAGATGGTGTGGCTGGACAACTCCCCGAAGGAACAGAAAGAGGCCGCGTGATGAACGGTGCGCACTGGCTGGTGCAGGCACTCGAGGCCGAGGGCGTTGACACGCTCTTCGGCTACCCCGGCGGCACGATCATGCCGTTCTACGACGCGCTGCACGGCGCGTCGCTGAAGCACGTGCTGGTGCGCCACGAGCAGGGAGCGGCGTTCGCCGCGAACGGCTACGCGCGCGCCAGCGGCCGCGTCGGCGTCTGCGTCGCGACGTCCGGTCCCGGCGCGTCGAACCTGGTGACCGGCATCGCCGACGCCATGTTCGACTCGGTCCCGATGGTGGTCCTCACCGGCCAGGTGCCGACCTTCCTGATGGGCACCGACGCGTTCCAGGAGCTGGACGTGTTCGGCATGACCATGCCGATCGTCAAGCACAGCTTCCTGCCGCGCAGCGTCGACGAACTGCCGCGGATGTTCGCCGAGGCGTTCCGCATCGCCCGCAGCGGGCGTCCGGGGCCGGTGCTGATCGACCTGCCCAAGGACGTGCAGATGGCGGATGCCTCGCACCTGCCGGTGCACTCGCCGCTGCCGGTCGAGCCGGTGCCGGGTCCGCCGGACGCGTCGCTGCACGAGGCCGCCGCGCTGATCTCGCAGTGCACGCGGCCGGTGGTCTATGCCGGCGGCGGCGTGGTGCTGGGCGATGCGGTCGACGCCTTCCGCGAGTTCGTCGACCTCACCGGCCTGCCCACCGTGCTCACGCTCAAGGCGCTGGGCGCGCTGCCGGCGCAGCACCCGTCCAACCTGGGCATGCTGGGCATGCACGGCAGCCGCGCGGCCAACATGGCGGTGCAGGAATGCGACCTGCTGTTCGTGGTCGGCGCGCGCTTCGACGACCGCGCCACCGGCAAGCTGGCCGAATTCGCGCCCAATGCTCGCGTGGTGCACCTGGACGGCGACTGTTGCGAGATCGGCAAGCTGCGCAGCGTCGACGTGTCGGTGCCCGGCGACCTGGCGCAAAGCCTGGGCCGCCTCGCCGCGCCGCTGGCGGCGCAGATGGAAGGACGCCACGTCGCCGCGCGCAGGGCCTGGCGCGAGACCTGCGCCGAGCGCCGCAGCCGCCATGCGGCGCGCTACGACGCACCGGGCGACAAGGTCTACGCGCCCGCCCTGCTCAAGCGCATGAGCGAGCTGGCGCCGCACGCGATCGTCGCCTGCGACGTCGGCCAGCACCAGATGTGGGTGGCGCAGCACTGGCGTTTCCAGCATCCGCGCCAGCACCTGACCAGCGGCGCCCTCGGCGCGATGGGCTTCGGCCTGCCCGCGGCGATGGGCGCCCAGGCCGAAAGCCCGGCCGCGCAGGTGATCTGCGTCAGCGGCGACGGTTCGTTCATGATGAACATCCAGGAGCTCGCCACCATCCGCCGCTACCGGCTGCCGGTGAAGATCATCCTGCTGGACAACTCCGCGCTGGGGATGGTCCGCCAGTGGCAGGAGCTGTTCTTCGAGAAGCGCTATTCGGAGATCGACCTGTCCGACAACCCGGACTTCGCCGAGGTCGCGCGCGCCTTCGGCATCGAGGCCCTGCACGTGGACAGGGCGGCGAACGTCGACGATGCACTGCGTGCCCTGCTCGCGGCCGAAGGCCCGGCGCTGCTGCACGTGGCCATCGACACCGCCGCCAACGTCTGGCCGCTGGTCCCGCCCAATCACAACAACGCGCAGATGATGGATCCCGACGACGCCGGCACGCTGGATACCGGCGAACCGGCCTCCGCCTCCGCGCCCACGCCCGCCTCCGGAGCCCCGAGCAATGCGCTACCAGCTTGACTTCGTCCTGCGCCGCGCCGAGGGCGTGCTGCCGCGCGTGCTCGGCGCGACCGAGCGCCGCGGTTTCCGGCCGCTCTCGGTCGATGGCGAAGCCGGCGCGGACGGCGAGCAGTGGCGTCTGCGCGTGACCGTCGAGGGCGAACGCGCCGACACCCCCCTGCAGGCGCAGCTGTCCAAGCTCTACGACTGCCTGTCCGTCCAGGTCCAGCCCTGTCCCTGATCCCGTCCTCCCCCCCCTCCTCCGGACCTGCCATGAGCGCCACCGTCACCCCCATCGCCGAAGCACAGGCCCGCCACGCGGCTTCGGCGCAACCCGCCCCCGCACAGACCCTGTCCTGGTTCGATGGCGCCCTGGTGCCTGCCGAAGAGCTGACCGCGGGCCTGACCACGCACGCGATGCACTACGGCAGCGGCGTGTTCGAAGGCATCCGTGCCTACGCCACGGACGACGGCGCGGCGGTGTTCCGGCTGCCCGAGCACCTGGAGCGCATGCGCAAGGGCGCCGAGATGTTCGGCCTGCCGTTCGACGCCGCGCAGTGCGCCCTGGCGACGCTGGAGACGCTGCGCGCCAACGGCCACCGCGATGCCTACATCCGGCCGCTGGCCTGGTTCGGCGAAGGCAGCTTCGGCCTCGACGTGGAAGGCCACGTGCCGCACATGATGGTCGCCACCACCGCCACCCACGTGCACCTCAACGGCAGCCGCGCGCGCCTGGGCGTGGGCAGCTGGCGGCGCAACCCGGCCGATTCGCTGCCGCCCCTCAAGCTGTGCGGCGGCTACGTCAACTCGATCCTGGCCAAGCGCGAGGCCAAGGCCCGCGGCTTCGACGAGGCCCTGTTCACCGACCGCGAGAACAACGTGGTCGAGTGCACCGGCGCGAACGTGTTCATGGTCCGGGACGGGCGCCTGACCGCGGTCGAGCACCGCGACGCCCTGCCCGGGATCACCCGCGACACCCTGCTGCAGCTCACCGGCGCCGAATCGCGCAGGGTGCCGCTGTCGGAGCTGCTGGACGCCGACGAGGTGTTCGCCTGCGGCACCGCCGCCGAGGTGGCGCCGGTGGCGCAGATCGAGGAGCGCGTCTACGGCGACAATCCGGTGACGCGCGAACTGCAGGCGCTGTACGCGCGCGTGGTGCGCGGCCAGGAGCCCGCCTGGCGCCACTGGCTGACGGCGGTCTGATGGACCCTGCCGTAGCCAGCGCCATCGACGTGACCGCCAGCGACGTGCTGGCGGCGCAGGCGCGGCTGCGCAGGTACCTGGACGTCACCCCCACGCACTACGCCGAACGCTTCGGCACCTGGCTCAAGCTCGAGAACCTGCAGCGCACCGGTTCGTACAAGGTGCGCGGCGCGCTCAACGCGCTGCTGGCCGCGCGCGAGCGCGGCGACGACCGCTACGTGATCACCGCCTCGGCCGGCAACCACGCCCAGGGCATGGCCTGGGCCGCCTACCGGCTGGGCATTCCCGCGATCACGGTGATGCCGCGCAGCGCACCGGAGACCAAGGTGGCCGGCGTCGCCCACTGGGGCGCCACCGTGCGCCTGCACGGCGAGACCTACGACGAGGCCAAGGCCTTCGCGAAGGAGCTGGCCGAGCAGAACGGCTTCCGCCTGCTTTCGGCCTTCGACGACCCGGACGTGATCGCCGGCCAGGGCACGGTGGGCCTGGAGATCGCCGCGGCGATGGAGCCGGACGTGGTGCTGGTGCCGATCGGCGGCGGCGGCCTGGCCTCCGGCGTGGCGCTGGCGCTGAAGTCGCAGGGCGTGCGCATCGTTGGCGCCCAGGTCGAGGGCGTGGATTCGATGACCCGCGCGCTGCGCGGCGACCGCAGCCTGGTCAATCCCCGCGCCAGCCTGGCCGACGGGGTCCGGGTGAAGGAGCCCGGCTACCTGACCGAGCAGATCCTGCGCGAGCTGCTCGACGACATCGTCATCGTCCGCGAGGCCGAACTGCGCGAGACCCTGGTGCGGCTGGCGCTGGAGGAGCACGTGATCGCCGAGGGCGCCGGCGCGCTCGCGCTGGCCGCCGGCAAGCGCGTGGCCGGCAAGCGCAAGTGCGCGGTGGTCTCCGGCGGCAACCTCGACGCCGGCGTGCTCGCCACCCTGCTCTCGGAGGTTCGCCCGCGTCCGCCGCGCAAGCCGCGCCGGCGCGTGCGCGAGCGACTTCCATTGCCGGCGGGCAAGCAACCCCCGCTCCCCGCCGGCCTTCTCCCGCCCGCCACCGAAGCACCGCCGCGCCCAGGCGCCGCAGCCAGTACCATCCGCAAGAGCATTCCCGAGGAACTCCTCGCATGAGCACCACCACCGAACACGTACGCATCTTCGACACCACCCTGCGCGATGGCGAGCAGTCGCCCGGCTGCAGCATGACCCCGCAGCAGAAGGTGGTGATGGCGCGTGCGCTCGCCGAACTCGGCGTCGACATCATCGAGACCGGCTTTCCGGCCAGTTCGCAGTCCGACCGCGACGCCACCGCCCAGATCGTGCGCGAGTTGCGCGGCACCACGCTGGCGGTGCTCTCGCGCTGCCTGCCGGGCGACATCGAGGCCTCGGCACGCGCCCTGGAAGGGGCGGCGAAGCCGCGCATCCACGTCTTCCTGTCCACCAGCCCGCTGCACCGCGAACACAAGCTGCGCATGAGCAGGCAGCAGGTGATCGACTCGATCGGCACCCACGTGGCGCTGGCGCGCCGGTACGTCGAGGACATCGAGTTCTCGCCCGAGGACGGCACCCGCACCGAGGAGGACTTCCTGCACGAGGCGGTAGGCGTGGCGATCGCCGCCGGCGCCACCACCATCAACGTGCCCGACACGCTGGGTTACACCACGCCCGAGGAGATCCGCGGGCTGTTCGAGCGCATGATCGCCAACATCCCCGGCGCGAAGGACGTCATCTTCAGCGCCCACTGCCACAACGATCTCGGGCTGGCGGTGGCCAATTCGCTGGCGGCGATGGAAGGCGGCGCGCGCCAGATCGAATGCACGATCAACGGCATCGGCGAGCGCGCCGGCAACGCGGCACTGGAGGAGCTGGTGATGGCGCTGAAGGTGCGCAACGCCTTCTACGGCATCGACACGCGCATCGACACCCGCCGGCTGGTGCCGACTTCGCAGCTGCTGCAGCGCCTGATCGGCATGCCGGTGCAGCGCAACAAGGCGATCGTCGGCCAGAACGCGTTCGCGCACGAGTCGGGCATCCACCAGCACGGCATGCTGCGCAACCGCAGCACCTACGAGATCATGAATCCCTCCGACGTGGGCTGGCCCGACACCAAGATGGTGCTGGGCCGCCACAGCGGCCGCGCCGCGGTCGGCCATCGCCTGCGCGCGCTGGGCTACACCATGGAGGACGAGCAGCTCGACCAGGTCTTCGCGCGCTTCAAGGAGCTGTGCGAGCAGCAGCGCGTGGTCGAGGACGACGACCTGGAGCGGCTGATCGACGGCGGCACCGTCGGCCAAGGCTACCGGCTGTCGTCGATGACGATCAGCGACCGCGGCCAGCGCGCCAGCGCGCAGGTCGAACTGTCGGATCCGGATGGCCGCAAGCTGAGCGAGAGCGCGCTGGGCGATGGCCCGGTGGACGCGCTGTTCGCGGCGCTGTCCAACGCCACCGGCGTCAAGCTGTCGCTGGAAAGCTACAGCGTGCACAGCGTCGGCCTGGGCGCGGACGCGCAGGGGGAAGCCTCGCTGAGCGTGCACCACGAGGGCGTCGAGTACCAGGGCAGCGGCACCAGCCGCGACATCATCGAGGCCAGCGCGCTGGCCTGGCTGGACGTGGCCAACCGCATCCTGCGCCGCGCGCCGTCGGCCACGCCCGGCGTCGACGCCCGCGCCACGGCCTGATCCACCGC
>JAEXTE010000308.1 GCA_023453655.1 Pseudomonadota bacterium | reverse complement strand
GCTTCGCGTGCCAGCCCGGCGACCTGCGGCATCATCTCGCGCGCCTGCGCTTCCAGTTCGCGCAGCCGTAGCGCGTCGGCTGCGCTGACCGCCTGCAGCTGCCCGTCGATGCTCAGCCCGCCGCCGTGGATGCGGTTCTCGCGCGGCAGGCCGTGTGCGCGGTACAGCCAGACCCCGCCGCCGTCGACCAGCACGTTGTAGCCGGTCACAGGTCGCACTGCGAGGGAGGGAGTTCGGCGGGCCGGGACTGGCCTCAGCCAACAGTGGAAGCAGGCACAGCGCGGCGCCGAGGGAGAAGGGCAGGCGCATCCGCGGAAGCAGGGCGGGGAGTGGCGCAGCTTGCCGGTGGCGTCGGCGCGCCGCACGTGCGGAAAGGCAGTGTGGCGTCCGGGACGCGTCCCGCTCAGGCCGACAGGCGCACCCAGGCCGGCGCGTGGTCGCTGGGGCGGTCCCAGGTGCGCGGTTCGCGGTCGATGTCGGCTTCCACCGCGTGCGCGCGCAACGCGTCCGAGACCAAGGTCAGGTCGATGCGCAGGCCGAGGTTGCGGCGGAAGGCCGCCTGCCGGTAGTCCCACCAGCTGAAGATGCCGGCGTCCTCGCGATGCAGGCGGAACGCATCGTGCAGCCCCAGCGCGAGCAGGCGCTGCAGCGCTTCTCGCTCTGCGGCGGAGGTGAGGATGTGCCCGTCGTTCCAGACGGTGGGATCGTGCACGTCGCGCGCGTCGGGCGCGATGTTGAAATCGCCCAGCACCACCATGCGCGGATGGCGCACCAGTTCGTCGGCCAGCCAGGCCCGCACCGCCTCGAGCCAGCGCAGCTTGTAGCCGTATTTCTCGGTGCCCACGTCCTGGCCATTGACCACGTACAGGTTGACGATGCGCACGTCGCCGACGGTGGCGGCGATCGCCCGCTTCTGCTCGTCCTCGAACCCGGGGATGCCGTACTGCACCTGATCGATCGCGCGCTCGCGCGCCAGGATCGCCACGCCGTTGTAGGTCTTCTGCCCGCAGAACACGCTGCGATAGCCCAGCGCCGCCAGTGCGTCGTCGGGAAAGCGCGGATCCTCGAGCTTGGTTTCCTGCAGGCCCACGACGTCCGGCGCGAACGACTGCAGCCATTGCGTCAGGTGCGGCAGGCGCACGTTGAGGGAGTTGACGTTCCAGCTGGCGATGCGCATGGGTCGGGTGTCGTACTGCGGCGGCGCTGGCCGCGCCATCGGCCGCGAACTATGACACAGCCGGCTCGACGCCACCCTCGCGCAGCAGCCGCGGCACCGCGGCTTCCTCCAGCGGCCGTCCGAGCAGGAAGCCCTGCCCGTCGTCGCAGGCCAGGTCGCTGAGTTCGGCCAGCTGGCCGGTATCCTCGATGCCTGCGCCGACCACGCTCATGCCCAGTCCGTGCGCGGTGGCGATGACCGCCGCGATGATCTCGCGCTGGCGCAGGCCGGAGAAGCGACCGAGCTTGACCACGCTGACCGGGATGCTCGACAGCCGCGCCAGCGAGGTCACCGAGGCGCCGAAGTCGTCGACCGCCAGCTGCACGCCGATCGCGCCCAGTTCGACCAGCGCGGCCTCGATGCGAACGTCGTCCTGGATCAGGTCGCGTTCGCCGATCTCCAGCCGCAGCCGCGCCGGCGCGAGCGCATGGGCGGCGAGCGCGCGCCGCACCTGGTCGGCGAAGCCCGCCGCCCGCAGCTGGTTGCCCGACACGTTGACCGCGACCAGCAGGGGCGCCGCGGCGTCCCGCGCGTCCTGCGACCAGGCGGACAGGCGCGCGCACGCGGTGTCGAGTACCCAGGCGCCGATCGGGCCCATCAGTCCCAGGCGTTCGGCGGTGCCGAGGAAGTCCTTCGGCAGCAGCGTGCCGCGCGTGGGGTGCCGCCAGCGCAGCAGGGCCTCGAAGCCGAGCAGGCGCTGGTCCTCGAGCGAATGCATCGGCTGGTAGACCAGGGCCAGCTGGCCGCGCGCGAGCGCATGCTGCAGGTCGATCTCCAGTTCGAGCGTGCCGTCGGACAGCGCATCGCTCGCATCGAACACGTGGAAGCCGTTGCGTCCCTGCTGCTTGACCCGGTACATCGCCGTGTCCGCATTGCGCAGCAGGTCGGACGCGCTGGCGGCCGGATCGGTGGCCACGGCGACGCCGAGGCTGGCCGACAGCCGCACCTGAAGCCCGGCGCCGACCTCGAAGGGTTCGGCCAGCGCATCCACCATCTTCGATGCGATCTCGCGCACGCTGGCGTCGCACTGCACGTGTTCGCACAGCACCACGAACTCGTCGCCACCCAGGCGCGCCACCGTGTCCTCGCGGCGGCGCATCGCCGACAGCCGCGCCGCCAGCTGCACCAGCAGCTCGTCGCCCACCTCGTGGCCGTAGGCGTCGTTGACCGCCTTGAACTGGTCGAGGTCGACGAACACCAGCACCACCCGCCCGGGGCTGCGCGCCAGCCGCAGCAGCGCCTGCTGCAGGCGGTCCATCAGCAGGTAGCGGTTGGCCAGCCCGGTCACCGGATCGTGCATGGCCTGGTGCGCGAGCGCGCGTTCGGCGCGTTTGGCCGCGGTGACGTCGCGGGTGGAGGTGAGCACCCCGATGACCGTGCCGTCCACGGCGGTTTCCGGCGAGATCGTGGTGTGGAACCAGCCCTGGCTGCCGTCGGGCATCGTGATCGAGAATTCGTGTTCGCCGGTGCTGCCGGTGTCCAGCACGTTCCGGAGCGCGGCCTCCCACGACTCCACGGCCTGGTCGGGCCGGACCTCGCGATCGGTGCGACCGATGAGTTCGGCCAGCGGCAGGCCGCGCAGGCGCTCGCCGGCCGGATTCATGTAGCGGTAGCGCAGGTCGGGGTCGTACTGGGCGATGGCGTCGGCCGAACCGTTGAGCACCGAACGCAGCTGCGCCTCGACCAGCGCCAGGCGGGCGCTGGCCGCGGCCGAAGCTTCGGCCAGGCGCACCATCTCCTGTTCGGCCAGCACGCGCCGGGTGATGTCGTGGGAGACGCCGAAGGTGCCGACGATCCTGCCGTCGATGTCGTGCAGCGGGAACTTGCTGGTCGACACCCAGCGCACGGCGCCGTCGGCGAAACCCTCGCATTCCTCCTTGTTCACGATTGGCAGGCCGGTGCGCAGGATCTCCCGCTCGTCGGCCAGGGCGCTGGCGGCGTGGGCCTCGGCGAACAGGTCCGAATCGGTCTTGCCGGACAGCTGCGCCTGGGTCAGCCCATGGCGGTTGGCCATGCCCAGGCTGACGCGGAGA
Source organism: Pseudomonadota bacterium (assembly GCA_023453655.1). GTDB lineage: Bacteria > Pseudomonadota > Gammaproteobacteria > Xanthomonadales > Xanthomonadaceae > Luteimonas > Luteimonas composti. The sequence goes on along the minus strand of JAEXTE010000308.1, from coordinate 2,967 downwards.
AAGCGGCTCTGCAGGTCCTTGAAGTAGATCACCTCGTCCGAGGCGTCGAGCAGGTTGCGGATCCAGAGCCGGTCCATCGCCTCCGCCGCGGCCGCCGATACCGGATGCGGTTGCCCGCCGGGCTGCGTGTTCATCGCGCGGCCTCCCGTGTACGGGACCGCGGACCCTGCCGGGCCGGCGGCACCCGGAGGCCGGGAGCCCGGCGGCAACGCTGGATGGCGACGGACATGGTCGGGCTCGGCCGGAGGTCTGGCCACTCTATCGGCGCCGCGCGCCGCATCCTTGAACCGACGCCGCTTGCCCGTTCAGCGTGCCAGCCACTCGACCAGGCGCGAGACCCGCGCGTACGGCGGACGCAGCAGGTCGGTGGCGGCCCGGCGCGGCTGCCACAGCACGGGCAACTGCTTGGTCATCGCATCGAAACCGGCGCGCCCGTGGTAGGCGCCCATGCCGCTGGCGCCGACGCCGCCGAAGGGCAGCGCGTCCACGCCGAAATGCACCAGCGTGTCGTTGACCGTGACGCCGCCGGCGAGGGTGCTCCGGAGGATGCGCTCGACGCTGTCGCGATCGTCGCTGAACGGGTACAGGGCCAGGGGGCGGTCGCGTGCGTTGACGAAGGCGATGGCCTGATCGAGCGAGTCCACCTGCAGCAGTGGCAGGATCGGGCCGAAGATCTCCTCGCGCATCAGCGCGGTGTCGGGGGCGGGATCGAGCACCAGGGTCGGCGCGAACACGCGCCGCGCCGGGTCGTGCAGGTCGGCAAGCCGGAGCACCCGGCTGCCGGCGGCCGCCGCCTCGTCGAGCCAGCCCTGCAGGCGCGCGAACTGGGCGTCGTTGATGATGCGGCTGTAGTCGTCGCCGCCGTCGCGGTAGCGCGCCGCCACTTCGGCGGCCAGCGCCCGCGCCAGCGCGTCGCGGCGGGCCGCATCGCCGACCACCAGCACGTAGTCGGGGGCGATGCAGGTCTGCCCGGCGTTGAACCACTTGCCGGTGGCCAGCCGCGCCGCGGCGCGCGCCGGGGGCATGTCGGCGCAGACGATCGCCGGCGACTTGCCGCCCAGCTCCAGCGTGAGCGGGGTGAGATTGGCGGCCGCGGCCGCCATCACCTTGCGCCCGACCGCCGTCGAGCCGGTGAAGACCAGGTGGTCGAACGGCAGCGCGGCGAAGGCCGCGCCCACTTCGGACTGGCCGGTCGCCACCGCCACCCGGTCCTGCGGAAACACCTGCGCCAGCAGCGCGCGCAGGAAGGCGGCGCTGCGCGGGGTGTGTTCGGAGGGCTTGAGGAAGACGTGGTTGCCGGCCGCGACCGCCGTGGCCAGCGGCGCAAGCGCCAGGTTGACCGGATAGTTCCAGGGCGAGATGACGCCCACGACGCCCACCGGCTCGCTGCGCAACTGCGCGCGCGCGGGCCAGAACCGCCAGCCGGCACCGACCCGGCGCGGCCGCATCCAGCCGCGCAGGTGGCGCTGCAGGTGGTCGATCCCGGCCAGCACGGTCATGCCGTCGGCGACCAGGGATTCGTGGCGGGAGCGGTGGCCGAAATCGGCCGCGATCGCCTCGGCCATCTCCGGCAGCCGCGCGCGCAGCGCCTCGCGCAGCCGCGCCAGGTCGTCGCGGCGCTGGGCCAGGTCGGGTTTGCGCGCCTGCCAGGCGGCGCGCAGCCGCGCCAGGGTGGGGCCGAGTTCGGCGGGCGTGGTCTCCGGTTCCATGCGCCGCAGTGTAGTCGGGGCCCCCGGGGGCGCGAGGGGCCTACAATAGCGGCCATGACGTCCCGGCCTTCCAACCTGCGCCCCTACCGCGGCCGCGTGCCGCAGCTGGGCGAGCGCGTGTTCATCGACCCGTCCGCCCAGGTGATCGGCGACGTGGTGCTGGCCGATGACGTGTCGATCTGGCCGATGACCGTGATCCGCGGCGACGTCAACTACATCCGCATCGGCGCCCGCAGCAACCTGCAGGACGGGGTGGTGGTGCACGTCAGCCACGACGGCCCGCACCTGAAGGACGGCGGCTTCGCCACCGTGATCGGCGAGGATGTCACCATCGGCCACCGCGCCATCATCCACGCCTGCCGCATCGAGGACGCCTGCCTGATCGGCATGGGCGCGGTGGTGATGGACGGGGCGGTGGTGAAGAAGCACGGCTTCGTCGGCGCCAACGCGCTGGTTTCGCCGGGCAAGGTGGTCGGCGAGGGCGAGCTGTGGCTGGGCAACCCGGCGCGGCTGGTGCGCAAGCTCGACGACGCGCAGATCGAGGCGCTGTACTACAGCGCGCAGCACTACGTGCGGCTCAAGGACGAATACCTGCTCGACGCCTCCCGCTAGCCGGGGGCCTCGCGTACAGTAGCCCGGTGCACGGGGACCAGCGCTCACAACGCGGGTGCGGGGGGCGGGACGCAGGGACGCGCGTGCCGGACGCCGCCGCGTGCGCGGCGTGCTGATGCTCGATACCGTCCGCGAGATCCACACTCCCGAAGGCGTCGCACTGCGGCTGCCGGCCGCCGGCCCGGTCCCGCGCGCGCTGGCCTGGCTGATCGACCTGGCGATCCGCTTCGCGCTGGTGTTCATCGCTTCAATGGCGTTCGGCCTGCTCGGCAGCGCGGGCATGGGCCTGTACCTGGTCCTGCTGTTCCTGGTGCTGTGGGGCTACCCCGTGGCGTTCGAGGCGCTGTGGCACGGCCAGACCCCGGGCAAGCGCGCGCTGGGCCTGCGGGTGGTCGCGGCCGACGGCGCGCCGGTGGGCTGGATGGCCTCGTTCCTGCGCAACCTGATGCGCACCGTGGACATGCTGCCGTTCGGCTACGCCTTCGGCCTGGCGGCGAGCCTGGCCGATCCCTGGAGCCGGCGCCTGGGCGACGTGGTGGCGCGGACGATGGTGGTGCACGTGGCCGACCGCGGCCACGGCGCCCGCATGCCGCCCGCGCCGGCACAGGCCCCGCCGGTGCCCCTGCCGCCCGACCAGCAGGCTGCG